>NZ_JAUBQB010000010.1:12339-125702 GCF_036701035.1 Microcoleus sp. Pol7_B2
GATCGCCAGTTCGATATTCTCTGCTTTCTCTCCGCTGATTCTGTCACTGTAGGCTGCTGCCAGATTATTTTTCGTCGCCGCCCATTTTTCGGGAAAGGCATCGCTGGTGTAGACGGTTGATGCATCAGTGTAAGATGCGATCGCCAGTTCGATATTCTCTGCTTTCTCTCCGCTGATTCTGTCACTGTAGGCTGCTGCCAGATTATTTTTCGTCGTTGCCCAATTTTCGGGAAAGGCATCGCTGGTGTAGACGGTTAATGCAGCAGTGCAAGATGCGATCGCCAGTTCGATATTCTCTGCTTTCTCTCCCCTGATTCTGTCACTGTAGGCTGTTGCCAGATTATTTTGCATCCCTGCCCAGTTTTCGCTTCCGGGTTCCCAATTACTTAAAAGTATTTGATAACCGGTAATGGCAATTTCAAGATTATTCGCTCTTTTCCCTAGCGGAAAGTCACTAATATGAATACTCAAGTTTCCAATGAGGCCGAGAATAGATTCAATTGCTTCGGGATGTTTGGCAATAAAATTCTGGGTAACTTGCTGTAAAATCTCGGCAAAACGGTCATTGAGGAGATGTTGCCGCTCGGTCAGCATCTCCTCAATTACTCTAATATCGCTGTTGCTATCTTGTTCTGCTTGCAATAAGTCTCGGATCAACTCTAAATACTCTTGGGGATTTTCAGATTCAGAGTGATCGCTATCTCCATCATCGTTCATCCCCAAGAATTGCCCTAGCTGACTGGCCAAATTTCGTAAATAATTAGCCTGATTTTCCTGTCCTTCCTCTGCCAAGTTTTCTGCTACTACCTCGCAAACTTGCAGAAACCCCGCATCTACCAATTCTAAGTTAGCCTGTAAAATCTGCGGTTCCTCACCGTTGGGGCAATTCAGGAGTGCTTGAATCAATTGCCGATAAGCTTGGGCGCGGGTTTCTTCCATTGTGGGGAGTTGTCAGTAACACCTATGTTTATTTTACCATGATTCGATGAGTGGCCAGAAACCGGGTTTTTTCGAGAATATTTGGTTACAGGCGAAGAGATGGGAAAAAACCCGGTTTCTAAAGATTGTGAACGCAGATGTCGGGGGATCTACGCGCTATGGACGCAGATGAATTTAGTCGATAGGGGCGGGTTTATGAGATTGTTGGTTTTTGGCAATTATTGTGAGTAAAAACCGCCCCTACTGGATAAATGGTAAAAAACCGGGTTTCTTCTAATTTTGCGCTAATTCTGGCGGCCGGCCCATTAAACCGGTCATCAAGCGCAAGGCTAAAAACCTCACTGGCGGAATTGTCCGCAAACACCACAATCCGAAGCGGCGAAATGCTACAATTGGCAGCCAAGTATTGGAAAATAATCTGTCTAGAAAATCGGTAAATCCTAAGACGATTAAATTCTCTTTTTTGCGCCAGTTGTGATACCGTTTCAATACTCGCAAATCGCCGATATCTTCGCCTTTTTGGTGCGCTTGCTGCAAGATTTGGGCGATCGCCCCTGCGTCTCGAATACCCATATTCAATCCCTGGCCGCCGACGGGATGGCAGCAGTGGGCGGCGTCGCCAATTAGTGCTAATCTGGGCAAAACGTAGCGATCGCTCTGCATTAACTGCACGGGAAACAAAAAGCGATCGCTCTCCAATTCCAAACGCCCCAAAAGCCCGCCCGTGCGCTGTTCCAACAAAGTCAAAAACTCTGTTTCATCCATTTGTTGCAAAGCTTTAGCTTCCGCGTGGGGTGCTGTCCAAACTACTTGACAGCGGTTCCCCGGTAATGGTAAGACTCCCATCGGGCCGCTCGGCCAAAAGCGCTCAAAAGCGATATCGTTGTGCGGTTTTTCTGCTTTAATAGTGATAGCAACGCAGGATTGCCAGTATTTCCAGCCGCGAGTGCTGATGTTGGCTTCGGTGCGGATGCGCGATCGCGAACCGTCGGCGGCGACTAATAATTTGCTGCGAATTGTGCGAGTTTCGCCGTTTTGTTTGACTTCTATTTCGGCGCAATCGGTTAAATATTTTACCTCCACTACTTCCGCCGGACAAACCCAACTAAAATTCGGGTTTTTTGCCAAAGATTCTTGCAAAGCTGACAGCATGACTCGGTGCTCGCCAACGTAACCTAAAGCTGCTTTTGGTACGGGCAATTTGCCAGTATTTCCCAAATCCGGGCGGTGGAATTCGACTACACCGGGATAGTCGCCGTCGCAGAGGCTAATTTGCTCGAAGGTGGTGATTTGCGGCAAGATTTGCTGCCACACGCCGATACCTTCTAAGATCATTCCTGATAGCAGCGTGATTGCATAGGCTTGTTTTTTGGCTGCGGCGGCTGCGGGGAGTTGGGTTTCAATTATTGCTATTTTTAAGCCGGAATCTTTTAAGGCGCTGGCTAAGGTGGCCCCGACTATGCCGCCTCCGACGATGGCTATGTCAAAGTCAAGTGTCGGTGTTTGCGTGGAGGCTGCGGTTGGAGAAAGTTGGTTTACAGGCATTTTCAAGGGATTTTGTCAAAGTTAATTGGATTGTTACTTTGTTATTGTAAAGAATTATTTCGATTTAGGGCGATCGAGCGACGGAGACGGGAGATGGGGAGACGGGGAGACGTTGAGAAATTTATGATTAATGACAACCATCAACGATCGACTGCCCACTATCGACTGCCAATAGT
This sequence comes from Microcoleus sp. Pol7_B2, assembly GCF_036701035.1. NCBI lineage: Bacteria > Bacillati > Cyanobacteriota > Cyanophyceae > Oscillatoriales > Microcoleaceae > Microcoleus > Microcoleus sp. Pol7_B2. Next base: position 15,000 of record NZ_JAUBQB010000010.1, read on the forward strand.
CAACTGTCAACTGTCAACTGTCTAATGACTAATGACCATTTCCTTTGTGTTTTCGGCAGCCAGCGCTGATACTTCCTGGCAAATGGGAATTTCGATGACAAACTCTGCACCTTCCCCGGGCGTGGAAATACACTGCAATTTGCCTCGGTGTTTTTCAACTATAATCTGATAGCTGATTGACAGTCCCAAGCCTGTGCCTTTGCCGACGGGTTTAGTAGTAAAAAAGGGGTCGAATAACTTGTGAATAACTTCTTGATTGATTCCCATCCCGTTGTCGGCAATGCGAATTGTTACTGTGTCTGAATTCGCACTGGTGCTAATCCGAATTCGGTTGTGGCGAGAATATATTTCTTCTGAAGAATGACTGCTGTTGTAGTCTTCGAGGGCGTCTAGCGCATTTCCTAAAAGATTCATAAATACTTGATTGAGCTGACCTACATAGCACTCAACTTTTGGGAAGTTGCCGTAGTCTTTGATAATCTCAATAGCGGGACGAAGTACATTAGCTTTGATTCGGTGCTGCAAAATTAGCAACGTGCTTTCAATGCCTTCGTGAATGTCTACTCGCTTCATTTGCGATTCGTCGAGTCTGGAAAAGTTGCGTAAGGATACAACTAAGTCGCGGATGCGATCGGCTCCTACTTTCATTGATTCCAAAATCTTCGTAAAGTCATCCATTAAGTAATCGACTTCAATATCTTCGGCTGCTTCTACAATTTCCGGGACTGGATTTGGGTATTTTTCCTGGTAAAGATGGAGCAAACCGAGCAAGTCTGTGGCGTATTGGCTGGCGTGGGTGATGTTGCCGTAAATGAAGTTAATCGGATTGTTAATTTCGTGGGCGACGCCGGCGACTAGCTGCCCGAGAGAAGAGATTTTTTCGGTTTGAATTAGTTGAGTTTGTGCTTGGTGCAACTCGTGGACAGCTTTTTCGAGCTCGGCTGCTTGCGATCGATACTGTCCCTCGGACTGCTTGAGGGCTTCCAAAACTTGGACGCGATCGCTAATATCGGTGTGAGTTCCCACCCACTCCCGAATGCTGCCGTCGGCTGCTAAAACTGGAACTCCGCGCACCCAGAAGTGTCTGTAGCTACCGTCTGCTGCCCGCAAACGGTGCTCGACTTCGTAGAGACTTTTGGCTTCTACTGCGCGCATCCAAGCTTGCGCCGTGATCGGGCGATCGTCTGGGTGAATTGCCGAAACCCAGTTGTCTGTAGCTTCCTCCAAACTTTGACCTGTATATGCCATCCAGTCGATCGGCGCGATCGGCTTTCCCTGGGCGTCTCTCATCCATACCAGTTGCGCGGTGGCCCTTGCGAGCGATCGATATCTTTCCTCGCTCAGGCGCACAAATTCTTCGGCTTGTCGGCTGGCTGTCACATCGCGCAAAATAGCTGTGAATATGATTTCGCCTGCCACTTCGAGTTTGGAAATAGAAGCTTCGGCGGGAAATTCCGTACCGTCTCGGCGACGGGCAAAAATTTCTTTGCGGTTGCCCATTTTTCGGGCTTGTTTAACACCCCCGCCGAAATTACTGACGAGGTGGCTGTGAGGGGCGACAAAAGCTTCGGGCAACAGGATGCTCAGGGATTGCCCGATCGCCTCAGCAGCCGTCCACCCAAAAATCGTTTCTGCACCTTGGTTGAACAGGATAATTTTTTGCTCAGCATCCACCGAAATAATCGCGTCGTCGGCAATTTCTACAATGCCGGCGAAACGAGCTTGAGACAGTTGCAGGGCTTGTTCAGCTTGTTTGCGATCGCTGATGTCGCGGGCGATAGTCGAAATGTATGTGAGTTTGTCGTCCGGTGCGGAGTGGGAGATGAGGACTTGGCTGACGGGAATTTCGAGTCCCGATGTTGACAGGAAGGTTGTTTCTCCGCTCCAAACGCCCCCGGAAACAGCGGTGGCGATCGCTTGATTCAAATTGCTGCGGGCTGAGGCTGGCGTGAATTCTGCAACTTGTAGGTTGGATATATCTTCGTTTTCGTCTATACCCACCATTTTTCTGCCTGCTTTGTTGATGTAAATGGCGCGTCCTTCGAGGTTGCAGATACCTACAAAATCCGGGGTTGCTTCCAGAATTGCTGCCAGACTTCTGTTGGCGATTTCGGCTTTTTTGCTTTCAGTAATATCCCGCGCGATGGTAACTATACCGCTAATATTTCCTAGTCCGTCCCGGTAAGCACTTTTTGTAGAAAGAAATGTCCGCAAATTTCCTTTGACTGGCAGGTCTTCTTCGATCGCTTGTGTTCTCCCCGTTGTCATAATTGGGCGATCGGTTTTTTTTATTTTGTCTGCAATTTCCGGGTGAAATAATTCGCTGTCATCTCTGCCGGTAATGTCGTCTACAGACTTGCCAATTATACTGGCTCCCGCAGCATTGAGCATCAGGTAACGGCCCTGAATATCTTTGACAAATAGGGCTGCTGGCGTGCTATTGATGACGGCAAGCAACAGGTTGTAGTTTTTTTGAAGTGCCTGCTTGGTTGTTTTAGTGTCGAAAATTTGCTCCTGCAATTGCTCATTAGCTAGTTGCAGTTGGAGAGTCCGTTTCTCAACTTGAGTTTCTAAGTCTGATTTAGCTTTCCTAATGCCCAGTTCCGCTCGATAGCGCTTCCGGTCTGCGGTGCAAAGAGTTTTGGCATTCTGCCAAATCAGAATTGTAAAAATAATCACGTTCAATACGCTCAACAGCGATATCCCTACCTCCGGCGTGTAGGCTTGTAACCGCTCTCCAGATAGGATGAAATAACCGACTAAAGGCGGGATAATGATTGCCCGTGGCAACAAGCGCCTCGCCATGATGCCGCCCGCGCGATCGCTGGTCATTACTGCTATCAATCCTCTGCCTGGACTGGCAAATAAAATGCCGAAGCTCAGCAAAATAAATCCTGCGGAAGTGTGCAAAGCCATTCCTGTATAATTGCCAATTTGGTAAAATAAAGCTTTGTCGTAGAAATAGCCTATCAAACCCATAAATGCAATTAAAAATGCTGAACAGCTTAAGATTTGAATCCGCAGGTATTTAGGCCGACGTTCTGACAGCAGCAGCAGCGCTGTTCCCAGCAATAAAAAAGCACCAGCAGTATTCGGCGCCATGCGTCCTGGTGTGCCGGGGATTGTCACGGTATAACTTTCTTTAAATACCAGTTGGTCGATGCCTAAGTCTAAATTAAAGCTATATTGAACTAGGGTTAATAGGCTAATTAATATAATTAAAAATGATGGCAATAAAATTAATTTTTTGTATTTTTTGTGATACTTTTTTGCTGTTAATTTGGCGTGCCGGATCTGTTGGATGAATAGAGAAAACCCGCCCAAAATAAAGCAGACCGCAGTATTGGCTTTCATGGTCACGAGTCCGGGCAGAATGCTTTTTAACATTTGCAGATCGAATATCCAACCCAAAATGACTGTACAGCCGATCGCCATTACTGCAATACTCGCTTTTTTGGCAAAAGACTGGACGGCAGCCATTCGGGTTGAGGGCGTTTGCCGTTGTTGTGCTCGTTCAAAAACTTCCAATTTCTCGATCCCTCTAATTATTGGGTTTCTACGTATCTAAGGTAACAATAAACACTCTAGTGATATTGTTGCCCGCTATACAAAGCTGCTTAAAATTTTCTCCAAGCTCTTAAGCATAAAATATCAATTATATTATCTAACTTTAGATAGATAGTCAACATAAGCTTGAAGGATCTTATGTAGAAGGCTTTCGGCAGAATTTAACAATTTTTATTGTTTGTAAGTTAAAACAAAAAATTACTTGTTGCTTGTTGCTTGTTGCTTGTGCCTTAAGCCGTGAGCCTTGTTGCTTAAGGCTTCAGCCTTCTTCCTTGGAAATTAGGACCCGATCACGCGGCAAGACCGAGTGTTTTTACTCAGTACATCGAGGCGTAATAGTAGCGGATTAGTCGATCGGCAACAAGATCGCTCGCATTGTAAACCGGTTGCTGTGGCTGTGGGAAATGCGATCGGCAGAACAGATAAGACTCGGCGGTTGAAACCGCTACTGCACAAAAAAAGTCCCAGCAGAGAGGGACTAAAGAGGGGAGATTAAAGTCGGGTTTGGTAACTGTCAACTGTCAACTGTCAACCGACAACAGTCAACTAACTCCCAAATTTTGAAGTGCTTGCAAAGCTTCGGTTGCTGAGGGGTAACGCTGGGGGAAAGCGTAGAGCACCATCTTGTCTAAAACGCGAGCCAACTCCGGGGTGACAGTTGCATTTTTCTGCCAGATGAGATTGCCTAAATTATCAACTCTGAGTTGTTTCGGGCGCATTCCTGTCAAGGCTTGAATCCCGATGAGCCCGACAGCATAGATGTCGCTGCAAAATTTCGGTGAACCGATGGCTTGTTCGGGGGGAATGTAGTCTTGCTGAGTACCGCCGCGCGATTTCGTTTGACCGATGCTGTTTTGTGAAGTGTTGATTTCTTTAACTGCCCCAAAGTCAATTAATACAATCTTGCCATCTGATGTCCGCCTGATTAAGTTTTGAGGGTGAACGTCGCGGTGAATTACATCTTGTTTGTGAACAAATACAAGCACTTCCAAAACATCTGTCAACAAAGCAATAACCATATCTTCTTCCCAGGGTTGACCTTCGATTAGTTCTTGATACAAGGGTTGCCCTTCGATGAATTGATAGACTAAATAAAAATATCCATCTTCTTCAAAGCGAGCTAACAATTCTGGTATCCGATCGTGTTGGCCCAATCGATATAAAACGCGCGTTTCTCGATCGAATAGGTGGCTGCTTCTCTCAGACTGGTTTTTCAGGCGCTTGACGAGGCACAAAGGTCGATCGGGCAAATTTTCATCTTCAGCCAGATAGGTATCGCTGTACTCGGTGCTGACCAAATGTTCTCTAATTCGGTAACGCATCCGCAGCAGCTTTTGCAACATGGGATCGACAGAATTAGCTGGTTGTGTGCCTTTTTGTACAGCTCTCATGATGCAGTCCCAAAGATTTGCTCCGACGACTCTTTCTTCTTGTCCAATAATTTCTGCTTGCTTCAGTATCTTGGTGAGATCTTTCCACAAGTTGTAGCCGACATACCGCCCCAGGTAGCCCACTGTGTACCCACGGGCGATCGGATCGTTTTGCTGAATTTCTTGATAGGTCAAACCCCCTACAACGCCGCGAATTATCGACTGTTGCAACCGACTTAGGTGTTTTTCCGTTTGTTCGTATACCAGATTGTCCAAAAACAATATTGCTTCTTCTACTGTCATAGCTTCATATTTTAAGTGATTTGTACAGGAGCCACGCATTTTTATATCCCTAGATTTCTGTTATATATGATTTCTCTTAAATTTGCTAGATTGTCTACTTATTGAAATATATTTTTACCAATATGACTTTTATGACTTTATGTTATGAATTTTATGAATTGACGTTTTAAGTAGTTACTGGTACTATCTCAAAGACAACTTTTAACTAGAGAGTACATTGCCAAATTAGGGTCTCGCAGATTCGACTTTACAACTCCAAACATCAGAAACGAGTGTTGTCAATTAATAGGTAAATTAATCATGTCTATCTTCAGTACCGCAACCAACTTCCCTGTCGGCGAAGGGCCGAGTGACGTTGTTGTAGCAGATTTTAACAAAGACGGTAAGCCAGATCTCGCCACAGCCAATCAAGGAACTAACAACATCTCGATTCTGTTGGGGACAGGCACTGGCAGCTTTGGCACTGCCAACAACTTTAACATCAGCTTTACGCCCATAAGTCTGGCATTAGGGGACTTTAACAGCGACGGCAACCTCGACATAGCTTCTGTAAAGACGGACAGCGCAGATGTAGGTCAAGTAGCCATCCTGTTGGGAAATGGCACAGGTAGCTTTGGCACTCCCACGAGCTTTGATACGGGGGAAGCTGATGGGAAGTCAGAGTATGGCCTTGGTGTTGGTGCGGGTGACTTTAACAGCGACGGCAAGCTAGATTTAGTTACGATAGGCAATAACAATCTATCGATCCTGTTAGGAACTGGTACAGGCAGCTTTGGGGCTCCTACTAACCTTAATGTTAATGGGTCGAATTCGCGGTTTTTCGCCGTGGAAGACTTTAATGCTGACGGCAAGCTCGACTTAGCTTTCATAGACTCTTCTGATAATGTATCGATCCTGTTGGGGACAGGGACAGGCAGCTTTGGGACTCCTACTAAATTTAAGGCGGGGAACGATCCGATCGGGCTCGCCACAGGGGACTTCAATGGGGATAACAAGCCAGATTTAGCTGTAACAAACATCGGCGAATCTAAAAACGTATCAATCCTGTTGGGGACAGGGAAAGGCAGCTTTGGGGATCCCACTAACTTTAATGCGGGGGACTTTCCCAATAGTGTTGCTGTTGGGGACTTTAACAGCGATAACAAATCAGACTTAGCTGTGACGAGCAATGGTATCTCCATTTTGTTGGGAAATGGTACGGGCAGTTTTGGTGCGCCCGCCAACTTTTCGGCTGGGGAAGATCCCTTTGTCATTGCTGTTGGGGACTTTAATGCTGACGGCAAGACAGACTTAACTACGACAAACGATACTGAAGAATCTAGCTACGTCTCGGTTTTGCTCAACAAAAACGATGATGTAGCGGATGGTAGCGGCAATGAGGACAATGATACGGCTGGTGTTTCTGTTAGTCTTACCGAAACGGAAGTTACAGAAGGCGGCGCGAATGGCAGTTACCAGCTCAAATTAAAGTCGCAGCCAACAGCCCCCGTTACCATCACTCTCACAACCAATAATCAGATTCAGCGGATCGCCCCTGTGACTTTCACTCCAAATAATTGGAATGTTGCTCAAACCGTTACGGTAAAAGCTGTTGACGATACAGTTGCCCAAGGTACAGACAGCGCTAATATTACTCACACTGCAACCAGCACTGATGCTAAGTATAACGAAATTTCGGTGCCAGGGGTGATAGTGGCGATCGACGATAACGACACTACGCCGACACCGACGCCGACACCGACGCCAACGCCAACGCCGACACCAGTCACGCCGACGCCAACGCCGACGCCAACGCCAGTGACGCCGACACCAGTGACGCCGACACCAACGCCGACGCCAGTGACGCCGACACCAACGCCGACGCCAACGCCAGTGACGCCGACGCCAACGCCGACGCCAGTGACGCCGACGCCAACGCCAGTGACGCCGACACCAGTCACGCCGACACCAACGCCGACGCCAGAGACACCAACGCCGACGCCAGAGACACCAACGCCGACGCCAGTGACGCCGACACCAGTGACGCCAGTGACGCCGACACCAGTGACGCCAGAGACGCCGACACCAGTGACGCCAGAGACGCCGACACCAGTGACGCCAGAGACGCCGACACCAGTGACGCCAGTGACGCCGACACTAGGGACGCCCCCACTGATACTTGCAACTCCAGACATTATTATTAATCCACCAGCGGGATTAGTCACTTCAGAAACAGGTGGCACAGACCAATTCACTGTCAAACTCAACAGCCCACCTACTGCTGATGTGAGTATTAATTTTAGTACCGATAGTGTGGGAGAAGGAGTAATTTACAGGCCAACTGTTACCTTCAATTCTACTAATTGGAATCTATGGCAGATCGTGAGGGTAAGAGGCGTTGATGATAGTGTATGGGATGGAGATCAAAATTACAGTATTATTGCCGACCCTGCTGTTAGCGCCGATCCCAATTACTCCGGGTTAAATACATCAATTATTTACGTTACCAATACTGACGATGACGATCCTCTTCTTCAGACGACCGTTTCTAGTATGAGCGACGGCTTTGTTATTGATGGTTACATCTCCGGTGCAACCATCTTCCTAGATGCTAACAAAAATGGCATTAAAGATAGTAACGAACCATCAACTACTACTGACTTTAACGGTGCATATCAGCTCGATATTCCCTTGGAGACTTTCGACAAAAATAAAAATGGGAAAATCGATGCAGATGAAGGCAATTTAGTTGCTTTTGGTGGGACGGATACTGCGACAGGTTTGCCGCTGGAAATGCCTGTTTCTGCACCTGCGGATGCTAATGTTGTCACTTTGTTAACCAGTTTGGTAACTGATTTGATGGCTGGGGGAATGACGCAGAGTGAAGCCGAGTCAAAAGTTAAATCTACTCTGTCTATTCCTGCGGGAGTTGACTTGAGCGACTTAGATCCGATCGCCTCTACAGCCAAAAATGAACCGGGCGGCGTTGAAAGTCTAGTCGCCATGACAAAAGTCCACAACGTCATTATCCAAACCAGCAGCCTCATAGACGGTGCATCTACGGCTGATAATGCTGCGATCGTCAAAGCTGTTGTCGGGGCAATTAACAGTAAAATTAAATCCGGTGGTTCCCTGGATTTGAGCGATGCGGCACAGGTAGAAAGCATTATCGAGCAATCTGTTGCCAAGGTCAAAGAAATTGACACCAATCTCAACACTGAAAAACTTTCCCAAATTGCCCCGGAAGCGGCGAAGGTAATGGCTGAGGCTAATCAACGCACGGATAATGTTAAATCTAACTTTTTGCCTGAGTTTATTCCCTCGGAAATTGCTAAAGTCCAAAAGGTGACATTAGGTGAAAGTTCGATCGCCCTCGAAGAAGCGGCCGCTGGCACAAAACCAATCGCACAGGTAGTTTCCGAAAATACTGGCGAATTTTTAACTGCCAAAATTCAAGGAACTCCAGCACCGGCTCAACCCGCTGTTCCAGTTGTGCAAGGTGATGTGGAAGTTGTCAATACTTCTCCTGAAATTCTCGGCGCTGAGGGCAAAAATCTTGTCGGTACTGATGATAGCGATACTTTAATCGGCGACAGCGGTAACGATTTTATCAGTGCCAGAAAAGCTAGCGATTCCCTCGATGGTGGCGGCGGCAATGACACGATTTACGGTGGGCGGGGACTCGATACGCTGACAGGTGGCAGTGGTGATGATATCCTATTTGGAGGCCGCGGTGCTGACAGTTTGGACGGCGGTATCGGCAATGACAGTTTGTACGGTGGCAAGGGAGAGGATACTTTGCTTGGCGGTTTGGGAGATGATTTTCTCAGCGGCGAAAATGGCAACGATTTTCTGATTGGAGGTAGCGGGAGCGATCGCTTTTTGTTAACTTCAAGTATCGGCTCGGATACGGTGGTTGATTTTGAGGTGGGTATCGATAAATTTGCCCTCGATAACAGTTTGACTTTCCAGCAGTTAGAAATTAGTCAAACTGCGGAAGGAACAGTGCTGAAAGTTATATCCACCGATCGAGTTTTGGCAACTGTGACTGGGTTGAATAGTTCGATTACTGCATCGGATTTTGTGTTGCTTTAGATTTACCTCCAGCGTAGGGGCAATCCTGTGGTTGCCCTCCTAAAGTTCTTCAGTGGGAATCAGCGGCAGCAATTTGTATTTTATTCAAGCAGAACCCGAAGTTACAGATGTCAATAATAAGGACTAAAGTGTTGACCACAAAAAACTTCACATTTTTTGAAAGTTACCATTTTTTTTAATTTATGTTAGACATCAAGACGAATCCTACCGATCATCGCCTTTCTTGCCTTCAACAGCCAAAGGATATCGCCACATCAGCATTTCCGGTTAACAACGACTTGCTCAACCGAGCGATCGAGCCATTCAAGGTTTCTAGTTATAGTGCTGAATCTAGCTTTCCTAATCTCCCAGCATTCAGCACCGACCCACAGACACAAACTGCGAATTTTCTTGTACCTAATGCCAGCCCTGACTTCAATGAGTCTGTGAGCGATGCTCAACTCAAACCGCAGTCACAGTCAGCGAGCCCAAACACAGATCCCCTAATAGGAACGATATCTGCCTATCAGTTGAATTTCGCCGATTCAGATAACTCTCTTTTTACAGCTCGTAATGTTGTTGGCGTTCAGAACGGTAGCATCAGCTTAACTGAGTTCGTGGGGACAGGCGATCCCGATGATTTCTACCGATTCGATATCAACACTAATAGCAATTTTAGCTTGCGTCTCGACGGTTTGACGGCGGATGCTGACGTAGACCTAATTCAAGATATAAACGGCAACGGTGTAGTGGAAGATGGTGAATTAATTGGCTACTCTCTTGAGAGTGACACCATCCCGGATGTGATTAATTTATCCAACCTGCCTCCAGGGACCTACTATGTCCGAGTCTCTAGCTTCCTAGGCGACTCTACCAATTACAACCTGACTCTTTCTGCAACACCTGTTCCTGTCTTGCCCGATATTCCTACACCTAACGGTGTTTTTAATGGCAATTACGGCTACGGTTTAGTCAATGCAAATGCAGCAGTTACCCGCACCCTAAACCGCTCAACTCTCTTCTATGATGTTCCTAATTTGAGCGATAATAATTGGGGGGTAGACACTATAAATGCGCCCGATGTTTGGGAGCAGAACATTACAGGAAATGGGATTGTTGTAGCTGTCATCGATACTGGTGTTGACTACAACCATAGCGACTTGGATAGTAATATTTGGGATAACGCTGATGAAATTGCGGAAAATGGCATCGATGACGATCGCAACGGATTTATTGATGATATTCGGGGTTGGGATTTTGTGTATAATGACAACTACCCAATCGATCTAGATCCCGATGGTCACGGCACTCACGTAGCAGGTTTGATCGCCGCGGAACGAAATGATTTTGGCATCACAGGAGTTGCCTACAATGCCAAGATTATGCCTGTCAGAGTGTTGCCCGTCTTTGGTGGCGGCGAGGTGAATAATGTTGCTGCTGGAATCCGCTATGCTACTGATAATGGAGCAAATGTAATTAACCTCAGCTTGGGAAATGAGTTTTACCCTTCCAAACTGGTGAATGACGCAATTGAGTATGCAAATAACAAAGGCTCTGTTGTGGTGATAGCAGCAGGAAATTTGGGTTTTAGCCAACCAGCTTATCCAGCTCGTAATGCCGATCGCTGGGGAATTGCCGTGGGCAGTATTGATATAAACGGCAGGATGGCTGACACCTCGAACGCTGCGGGTTCCACACCTTTGGATTACCTAGTTGCTCCGGGAGTAGACATCTATTCTACAACTCCCTATGACTACTATGCCACCCTAACTGGCACGTCTTTTGCAACGCCACAGGTAGCGGGTGTAGCGGCTTTAGTTTTGAATGCCAATCCGACTTTAACTCCGGCTCAAGTGGAGCACATTTTGACGACAACAGCTAATCCAAATGGGTTGACTGTATAGCATCTATCGGGTCAATGAGACAGGGGTGTAAACCCCTGTCGTGGGACTACTACAGTTTTGAGAAAATGAATCAGCCCTGCTTAATTCTTAATCTTATTCACATACCCCCACAAACTGTAATCGCGACTCAGCCAACCCCGGAAAAAAGCCATCTGAGTCGGATCTTCTTGCACCCTTTTGTAGCGGTAAATAATTCGTTCGTTAATCATTTGCAGCGCGGTATTTCTGTTATTTGCCCCTTTCAGCGCTTCCTTGGTGCGGGCATCAAAAACTCCAGTTTGCGGCAATCCTAATGCTTGCTGGAGAAAGGTAATTGAGTTATTAATACCGAAATTAACGGCGGTGTCAAACATGACGATCGCCAAAGCCGGCTGCATCGTGCCCGAGAGGCTCGAATCCCAGTAATATTTATAAATTTCTAGGAGCTCTGCTTCCGACATCTGCGTCACATCGAGGGGCGGAAGCCCACGACTGTAGCGGTAGGCGTTGTATTCCGTTTGCAAAACGCCCCGATAAGTTCTGCCGCCCTTATCTGCGGGGTGATTGCTGAATCCACCCTCAAAATATAGGGTGAAATAAAGAGCCGTTTGAAATAATTTCTGCCGAAAGCTGGCTGTCTGCTGCTGCTGTGCGAAAGTCTTTTGGGCAAAGGGTAAGGGGATTGCTAAGGTTAACAAGAGTATCCCCAGCAGGAGGTTTGGTTTCCACTTGATGTTATGTTGGCGCTGTGTCGTTTGCTTGTCGCTCATAAATTCTCTGTGACGATCGCCCGTAATTCCGCTAAAACTGCTACTCTGCAAAATAATATAGATTCAACCTTTAACTTGATAGCACAGATAGGCCGCCAAATGAATTCCGATTTTCCCAACCAATCCGAAACACCCCAATTTGAAGATGCTGCATCGCTGACAGTCGTTGCAGAAACCTATTACTCTCAAGGCAATTTAGCAGCAGCCGTCGCTGCTTGTCGCCGAGCTCTGGAATTGCAACCGGATTGGGCGGCGGCTTACGTGACAATGGGCAATGTGCAGCAAGCAAGCGGCCAAATTGAGGAAGCGATGCGGTTTTATTCTGAGGCGATCGCTCTGAATCCCGATTTTGCTGAGGCTTATGCTAATTTGGGCAGTATGCTGTACAAACAAGGGCATTTGGTGGAGGCTATTGTCAATTACGAAAAGGCGATCGAACTTAAACCAAATTTGGCTGCTGCTTACTGGAATTTGGCAGGGGCACTGAAGCAGCAGGGGCAGCAGGATGCAGCGGTAGCATACGAGCAAAAAGCTCTCGAACTCAATCCCCACCTTGCTCAGGTAGATTTTCACTTAAATTTAGGAGATAAATTAGCGCAGCAAGGGAAGTTAGATGAGGCGGTGGCTGCATGGAAGCAGGCGATCGCTTTTAAACCTGATTTAGCCGAAGCATACTGTCAAATTGGCCGAGTTTTGCGCCACCAGGGTCAATTTAAAGACGCAATACCCAACCTTCAAAAAGCCCTAGAAATTAAACCCGATTTTATTTCGGCCCACCAACATTTGTGCGGCATCCTCAGAGATACTAGCGATTTAGCTGCCGCGCGGCAAGCCGTGCACCAATACAGCCAAATGTGTGCCGAAACCGATCCAATTATGACCGCGATTTACTTCATCAGCACCTATCAAGTGTCGGGATTAAATCAAATTGCGGGCGATCGATTTTTAGAGCTAGAGTCATACTTGCAGCAAAACTTAGAAACCGCTAGCCCGGTGGAAATTAAATCGCTTTATGCAAACTTGTTATTCAGCACGCCCTATTTGCGAGATGACTTGGCGGCCAACTCAAAACTTTACAGATTAATTTCCCAAAAGTATATCGACCAATGTATTAAACCTAATTTTTCTCAACCCGCAAATTACAGTTTCAAACCAAGTGCCCCATCCAGCAAGTTAAAAATCGGCTTTTTGTCCAATCACTTCAGCCGCCATTCTGTAGGTTGGTGCAGCGCTGACATCATTCGCGAATTGTCCGACATCACACCCAATGTGTATTTGTACGCTTCCGAAAGAATTATTCCTGACGATCGCACTCAGCAATTTGAAAGTTGGGGCAAACTGACTTTTCCGACAACCTACCCGAACGGACTTGCCAATTCCGCAGAAATTATCGACAAAATTCAGCAAGATGAATTGGACGTTTTAGTTGATTTAGATTCTCTCAGCGTACCAGTTCACGCTGACATTCTCTACCAAAAACCCGCACCAGTTTGTGTTTCTTGGCTGGGATTTGACGCCCCTTACATATCGCCGGAAAATTACTTTCTTACAGACTGGCACTCGCACCCAGCAGAACGGGAAAAATATTATGACGAGCAGCTAATTAGGATGCCTAATTCCTTTGTAGCAGTGTCCGGTTTTCAGAGATATGGAGTCGATCCCGTTGCATTGAGAAGGTCGCACCGGATCGGCTTAGATCAGATAGTTTACCTCTGCGTCGCTCCCGGCAGAAAATTCAATAGCGAGTTGGTAAAAGCACAAATTGCGATTCTCAAACAAGTGCCAAACAGTATTTTAATTCACAAAGCTTTAGGCGATGCTGCGGTGTTTGAGGCTGCATATCACCAAGCTTGCGAAGCTGAGAAAGTGAGCAAGCACCGAATTAAGTTTTTGCCAAGGTTTGCTACTGAGGAAGAACACAGAACTATCTATTTGCTGGCCGATGTTTTGTTAGATTCTTATCCTTACAACGGAGGAACTCACACTTTAGAGGCTTTGTGGTTTAATTTGCCAGTGGTGACTCGCACAGGAGAGCAATTTTTGTCGAGAATGGGTTATTCGTTTTTGCAGACTTTGGGAATTGAAACAGGTGTGGCTTTGTCTTGGTCGGAATATGTGGAAGTGGGTGTAAAATTGGGTAAAGATCGTGAATTGAGAAATGCAATTAAAGCACAGTTGGTGAAATCTAAAGATCCAGCAAATTTGTCGCCCCTGTGGAATGCGAAAAAGTTTGCGGGTGATATGTATGCGGTGTTGGAAAAATTGTGTAAAATCAATTTTGAAAAGTAGGGACACGGCATTGCCGTGTCCCTACAATTAATCGGGCGATGGTTACATTTTTCATCAAGGAAGATAGATTATTTTGGGGTAGGGAAACGGCAATGCCGTGTCCTCGGTTGCCTATTGTTCCGATGCCAAGGTCAACGATATCATTCCTCATCTCAAATCTCAAATTTAAAATGGTATGACTTCAACACTGCCAACTATTAAGTTTTTGAAACAGCCGACTTCGGAAGCTTGGGTGCAACAGGCGATCGCCCATTTGGATACCATCTTATTAGACCATTCTCACTGCGAACGGAAAGCAGCGGGAGTAGCGTTAAATTTAATGTTTCGCTACCCAGCAAGGGAAAAATTGGTGAGGATGCTAACGGCGATCGCCCGCGAAGAATTAGAGCATTTCGAGCAAGTCAACCAGCGGTTAGAAAAGCGCAGCATTGCTTTAGGCCCTTTGGCTGCACCTCCCTACGGTGCTGGTTTGTCCGCCCAAATTCGCAAGCAGGAACCGGAGAGACTTTTGGATTCTTTGTTGGTTTCTGGTTTGATAGAAGCCCGCAGTCACGAACGGTTGGGGGTGCTGGGCGATCGCTGTCCCGACGCGGAATTAGCTAAGTTTTACCGCAGTTTGATGGCTTCGGAGGCGCGCCATTACGGTGTATATTGGATTTTGGCAACAACTTATTTCGATCGGGATATTGTGATGCAGAGGTTGGAGGAATTATCATTAGTAGAGAGCGAGTTGCTGGCAAGTCTTCATCCCGAACCGAGAATTCACAGTTAAAATCTAGGTGCATTTAAAGACTGTAAAATACAAAAAACAACTAATTTTACAGTTGCTCAAGTCAAAAAATAAATATACGTTGCAACAACCCATGAAAACCCAACATCTGGATTTTTTAATTCGTTCCTGGGAAACGCGCGATCGCGCTGAGGCGTTCTATTTAATTAGGGATGTTTTAGCAGAGTACGGTTTAAAATGCGAACCTCACGGGGCCGATCGAGATGTCTATGATGTAGAACTACATTATCATAATCAAGGGGGCGAATTTTGGGTAGTTGAACGCCAGGGTAAAATAGTGGGTACGGCGGCTTACTATCCGATTGAGCGCGGAAATAATGCTGTGGAAATTCGCAAAATGTATATTTTGCCCGCAGCAAGAGGACAAGGTTTGGGGAAATTTTTACTGCAAGAATTGGAAAGTAAAATTATTGCTCGCGGCTTTGAGGAAATCTGGATAGAAACTGCCAGCATTCTCAAAGAAGCTGTGAAAATGTACGAAAATAGTGGATATCTACCGGCAACTGGTGTGGAGACGCCAAGGTGCGATCGGGTTTACGTAAAATCTCTAGGTATAAAAAAGCTATAATAAAGTTTGGTTTTTGTAAACAATGATTAATTTACCCAGCTTCAATCCACAACAGCAAATAGTTGTTTGGCGAGGCATTTATGCCTTAATTTTCTGCCTTACTTTTGTACTGATTGGTTATTTTTTGATAGCGCTGCCCCTACCCCTATTAAATACCCCAGAGTCGCGCCTAATTTTCAGCCTTCGCTGCCAAATTTTTCCGGTACTGATGTTATTTGCAGGCATAGTTGCAGTTGGTAATGGTAGATTTAGCAGCCCAGCCATCAACCCTTTAGCGAATGCCGAATCAGAAGCAATGCGGATTCATTTGCGTTATCTGAGCAACACTCTAGAGCAATTTGTGCTGTTTTTTGTAGGCAGTTTAATCCTTTCTACCTTTTTAGATACTTACAGCATCAAGCTGATTCCAATTTTGGCAACTTTGTTTGTTTTGGGAAGAATAGCGTTTTGGATAGGCTATCTCAAAGAGCCGATAGAACGAGCTTTTGGCCTGGGAGTTACTCTGTATCCTACTATTGCCGTACTAATTTATGATGCCTACCGCGTACTATTTTTCAATAGCTGAGGGATTTGAGATTTTTTGGAAATAAGACTTATGCTTTGATTAGTCCTGTGAAACCCTAAAACTATGAGAAAAACAAATGACTATCCGCACAGAAAACTCTCAATCTCAAAATCATGCTACCAACAAATTGCTAGACGGCCCTAAAGACGCTAGAGTTGTTCAGACAGTGCAGGGACTTTTAAATCCTCTGTATTATTTAGATAATAATTATCAACGCTATGGCGACATTTTTACCAGCAAATTCAGCAACTTTCCGCCCCAAGTAATTATTAGCAATCCTCAAGCTATTCAAGAAATTTTTACATCCGATTCCCAACTATTTAAATCCGGTACAGTAAATCAGATAGGGCTACCTTTAGTAGGATCGAATTCGTTATTTTTATTAGATGGCGCTCGACATTTGCAGCAGCGCAAACTTTTAATGCCACCTTTTCACGGTGAACGCATGAAAGCTTACGGACAAATCATCCGCGATACAACCGAAAAAGTAATTAATAATTGGACTCCTGGTAACTCGATTATCGCGCAATCAACTATGCAGGAAATTTCCTTGGAAGTAATTCTGCACACGATTTTCGGGCTGAGCGAAGGAGAACGCTACCAGCAAATTCAGCAATTAATTACTAATATGTTCAGCCTGTTTAGCAATCCATTAAGCGCTACCTTTTTGTTTGTCAAGTCGTTGCAAAAAGATTTAGGTGCTTGGAGTCCGTGGGGAGGATTTATTCGACAAAGACAGCGTTTAGATGAACTGCTTTATCAAGAAATCCGCGATCGCAAAACTCAGTCTGAACCATTGGGCGAAGACATCCTGAGCTTGTTAATTTCAGCTCGTGACGAAGCGGGACAGCCGATGAGCGACGTTGAATTGCGGGATGAATTAATGACAATCTTATTCGCAGGACACGAAACTACAGCCACAGCTTTAGCCTGGGCTTTGTATTGGATTCACTACATCCCAGAAGTCCGTGAAAAACTGCTGCAAGAACTCAATTCTATTGATGTCGAAAATTGCGAGCCGGCGGAAATAACCAAACTCCCATATTTGAATGCTGTATGTTGCGAAACGCTGCGGATTTATCCGATGCTATTTTTTGCATTTCCGCGCCTTCTGCAAGCTCCGATGCAGTTAATGGGTTATAAGATTCCCCAAGGAATGATACTTTCCACCTGCATTTATTTGGTCCACCATCGACCGGATATTTACCCGGAACCAAAATGTTTTAAACCAGAACGTTTTCTAGAAAGGCAATTTTCGCCTTACGAATATTTGCCGTTTGGGGGAGGAAACCGCCGCTGTATTGGCACGGCATTTGCAATGTTTGAAATGAAGTTAGTAGTGGCGAAAGTGCTGTCACGATACTCTTTAGAACTTGCAGAAAATCGCGCGGTTTTGCCCGTACACCGCAGTTTTACAATGGCACCGGCTGGTGGTGTGCGTCTGGTGGTAAAGGGTAGGATTTGAATCCTATCAAATTCGGTCGATCGAGCACAGATGATATGATACCGATACAACGGGTTTTAATTTATATTTTGCCGCAGAGGAATCTCGATCGCAAATTCGGCACCTTCTCCCAATACAGAATTGCAAGAAAGCTTGCCACCGTGTTTTTCTACTATAATAGAGTGCGAAATCGCCAATCCTAAGCCAGTTCCTTTGCCAATGGGTTTAGTAGTAAAAAACGGGTCAAACAAGCGCTTTTGCACATCTTCGCTCATCCCAGGGCCACTGTCAGCTATCCATATGGCAACACTGTTATTGTCTGTTACTTGGGTGCGAATCGTAATTGCGAGATTTTTGGCGGTGCGATCGGATTTCTTCATCTCCATTTCTAATGCGTCTAGCGCATTGGTCAACAAATTCATAAATACTTGATTTAACTGACCGGGATAACATTCAACTAAAGGCAAATTACCGTATTCTTTAATCACATTAATTGTCGGGTGATCGGCTTTATGTTTCAGGCGGTTTTGCAAAATTAGCAGCGTGCTTTCAATGCCTTCGTGAATGTCAACTTGTTTTTTTTCGGCTTCGTCAAGTCTTGAAAAAGTTCGCAGGCTCAAAACTATGTCGCGGATGCGATCGGCTCCAACTTTCATAGATGCTAAAATTTTCGGTAAATCTTCAATAAGATAATCAATTTCAAAGTCTTCCCTTGCATCTACAATTCTTGCGCTAGGCTGCGGGTATTCCTTCTGGTAAAGTCGTAGCATTTTTAGCAAGTTTTGAGTGTATTCGCTGGTGTAGCTGAGATTGCCATAGATAAAATTAACCGGGTTGTTAATTTCGTGGGCGACACCTGCTACTAACTGTCCCAAACTAGACATTTTTTCACTTTGAATTAATTGAGTTTGGGTACGTTGGAGTTCGCGCAAAGTTTCTTCTAGCTGTTGAGTTTGAGCTTGAGCTAGTCGGGCCGCTTTGCGGGTTTGGGTGTAGAGTTCGGCGTGGTCGATCGCGATCGCAATTTGAGCGACCACCGCTTGCATCAGTTCGACTTCAGAGTCGCTCCACTCTCGCACGGACATAGCCTGATAGCAGGTAATCACCCCAATATCGCCGGCAGCAGTATGAATTGGCAGCGACAGCACTGAGTTAAATTTTGAAGCCTGGAAAAGTTGGCGCAATTCTACATCTTCAAAAGTGCTGACATCATCAATTCGCAGAATTTCTCGCCGCAAAATCTGTCGCACAGCAAAACAAGATTTTTCGTCTATAAGATAAGTGCCGAGAATACTCGGCAAATCTGCATTCTTGGCTTCAAAAGTTACGTCCCAAACCGGAGGATTGTTGTTGGGACGATACCAAGTGAAAATGCACCAATCTAGGTACATCAGGTTGCGAATTTCTTGAACTGCGGTTGCTAAAATTGTGTCTAAATCTAAAGAAGTGCGGATTTGGTTGGCAATTTGATTGAGCAGTTTTTCTCGCTGAGCTTGCTGTCTGAGGGCTTGTTCCGATCGCACTAAAGTTTCTTCTGCAAGTTTGCGATCCGTTAAATCTTGGAGGACTGCTTGGATAATTTTTTGATTTCCCACTTCGATGATTGTCAGCACGACTTCTGCGGGAAAATCAGTACCGTCTAAACGCCGGTGAACCCAATCAAAGCGGTGGTTTCCCCGCTCAAAAGCGAGATCCATCATTTCGTTAACCAAGCTCAAAGAATCTCTGCCGTTGGGTTGGAAAGGAGGCGAGAGTTTGCCAGGGTTTTGGCCGTACAACTGTTGCGCGGTGGTGCAGCCGAATAGTTTTAGGGTGGCTGTGTTGGCATCGGTAATGGCATTGTCACATAACATAAAAACAGGCAAACTGGTTAATTCGTAGAGCGATCGAAATTTGGCTTCCGACTGCTGCAATGCGGCTTCTGTTTGCTTGCGATCGGTAATGTCGGCAACCATTGCCAAAGCGCCCACATAGCGTCCCTGTTTGTCTGCCAATGAATTAGTAGAAACCATCGCCCACAAGTCGCTGCCGTCTCGGCGACGGAACTTAAAATCGAGCTGTTCGCGAATTCCTTCACGGCGGCGTTCGAGACTGACTTGTGCGAGCGCGATGCCTTCTGCATCCATGAAAGCAAATAGGGGCTGTCCGATCATTTCCTCTGGAGTGCAGCCGAGCATATCGGCCATTTTTTGGTTGACAAAAGTAGTTTTACCATCTGTATCTATCATCCAAATTCCTTCGTCTGCTGTCTCGACAATGCACCTGTATTTTTCCTCGCTTTCTCTGAGCGCTTCTTCTGCTAATTGGCGAGCCGTAATGTTTTGAGTCATTAGCAATCCGCCGATAATTTCTTGCCGTTCATTTCTGACTGGCAAAGCATAACCGAGGTAAACGCGATCGCTGTAAAAAATTTCTGTAACAACTGTTTCTCCTGCCAGTGCCGCCCGATAAGTTGGCTCCAGCTCAGCGCAAACATCTGGCTTGAATACTTCCCAGATTGTCTTGCCTTCCATCAATTCTTTGGCAAGCCCCACTGCTGCTAATTCTGTACCTTCTACCAGCGTGTAGCGCAGTTCTGGATCGAACAACATCACCGCACCGTTAGGAAAGTTGCTTGCCATAGTGCGGTAAAGCTGTTCGCTTTTTTGCAGCGCAGCCTCTGCTTGTTTGCGATCGCTAATGTCAACTACGACTGCACCGATCCCGAGAGCCTCGCCATCTTTGTCTAGCAGGGGAAAATAAGAGCCTGTCAGGTGTCGGACAAACCCAGGCTTTCTGGGATTGTCACCACTCATCTCGATATTAATTAAGGGTTGTTTTGTCCTCAAAATTTGTTCGTACAAAGGCTCTATTATGGAAGCCATATTCGGCAATATTTCGCGGACATTTTTGCCGATGTGCGCTGCTGGACTCAGGCAATTTATTTCTGCTAAAAAATGATTAATTTGCACGTACCGCAATTGGGAATCCCAAATGCAAATTCCTGCAGGTGCCTCCTTCAAAAAGGTATCAAATAGTGCTTGTCTCTGTGCTAATTCTTGTTCTAAAGCTTTGCAAATGCTGAGATCGGTTAAAGAGCCAATCATCCCCACAAATTCTCCCGTTTGGTCTTTCAATAGCGACAGCATCAGGTGCGAGGAAAATTTTTCTCCAGATTTATGGCGTGTGATAACTTCTATTTCATGCTCGCCTTTTTTTTGTAGCGGTTTGATGATTTTTTCTAACAAAAACTCGTGCTGTTCAGGCGGGTAAAGTAGAGAAATGTGCTGTCCGATAGCCTCAGTTTTTTCATAGCCGTATAACTTTTGGCAGGCTTGATTCCAAATGGTGATCGAGCCGTCCATATCTGTAGAAATCACCGCTTCGTGAATTTGGTCAATAATTTGAATTTGGAGACGCAATTTTTCTTGAGTCTGTTCCAGTTCGGCGATTTTTTCTTCGAGTAGTTTCTGAGTTTTTTCCAGTTCCGCAGTCTGCTTTGTCAGCAATTTTTCCAGATGGGAATTGCCCTGCGGGGGCGCTGATTCCAGGGGAGCGCTATTTTGATCCCGATTATTAAAGATTTCTTCAACACTTAGCCAAATCGCGCACTGTCCCTCTGTTTCAATTGCCCGCTCGGAAACTCGCACGGGTACGAGGTGGTTGTTTTTATGTTTGTATGCTGCTTCGCACAGGTGCGTGTGGCTATTTTTTGCTTGACATTCTAGATATTTTTCTGGGCGGGCGCACTGTGTTTGCTGAATTTCCCAGTAGTTGAGGTGAAGAGTTTCTGCAACTGTGCGGCCGATAATACTTGCAAAAGCTGGATTTACGTCGAGAAAAGTCCCGTCCGTCCGGCACAATGCCAGCCCGATAGGGCTGAGTTCTAACAATTGGCAACGGGAGCGATTGCGCTTAGCTTTTCCTAACTGGCTTTGCATCTGACCTAGCTGGACTTGGTTTATTTAATTATATCTTTTTATCTTGTTTATTGCGGTGAGTTTTATCCTTAATTAAGAAAGAGGGAAGAAGGAAGTTCGGCAACGAGCCGTCTACGGAATTTAACAAATGTAACGGATGGATGCTGAGGTTGGAGGGAAGAAGGAAGAGGTTGGAGGTTAGAGGTTCGAGACAAGTTCGGCAACGATCCCTGTACGGGATTTAACGGATGGATGTTGAGGAAAAAGACAAGATGGGGAAACAAAAATGAGTAATAATCAACGGGGAGGAGGAAAGAGGGAATGAGAAGAAATTAGAAAAATCACAACAGAAGAAGTACAAAACTGGTACAAAGACCATTAATTTATACATGATATCTTCCCTCCAACGTTCTTCCTTCTTCCTTCTTTTTTCCTTCCTTCCTTCTTGCTGACATCCGTTACATCCGTTACATCCCGTACATTGCTCGTTGCCGAACTTCCTTCTTCCTTCTATTAATCGCGGGCAATACCTTCGGATCTGGCAGCCAACTGCACTGCACCGGCGACAGCAATGGCAACTCTTTCGTCAAAAACAGATGGTATAATGTGTTCTTTGTCAAGCTGGGAAGGGCTGACTAAAGAGGCGATCGCGTAAGCTGCTTCCAAATACATACTGGGCGTAATCGTGGTTGCTTTGCAGTCTAAAGCACCTCGAAATATCCCCGGAAATGCCAAAACATTGTTAATTTGATTCGGGTAGTCGCTGCGTCCGGTTGCTACGATCACCCCATCCTCCACAATTAATTCTGGCTGAATTTCAGGAATGGGATTTGCCATTGCAAAAACAATGGGATTCTCGGCCATCGAACGCACCATCGACCGGGTGAGTACGCCGGGGGCGCTGACGCCTAAAAATACATCCGCACCGGCGATCGCATCTTCCAAAGTACCGCTCGAAGGCACAGCAAATTCTAGTTTTTCTGGGTTCATATCCGTGCGGTCTTGGGAGAGGACGCCTTTGGAGTCGCACATGATGATGTTTTCCGCACCTGCTTTACGCAGCAACCGGGCGATCGCGACTCCGGCCGCACCGGCTCCGTTAATCACGATACACACTTCTTCTATGGATTTTTTCACAAGTTTCAAGGCATTAATTAATGCTGCCAAACTAACAATTGCAGTGCCGTGCTGGTCGTCGTGAAAAATGGGAATATCTAAGGTTTCCCGCAATCTGGCTTCGATTTCAAAGCAGCGGGGAGAAGAAATATCTTCGAGGTTAACGCCGCCAAAAACCGGGGCGATATTCTGCACTGTGCGAATAATTTCCTCGGTATCTTGGGTATTCAAACAGATAGGAAAGGCGTCAATACCTGCAAATTCTTTAAATAGCATGGCTTTGCCTTCCATGACTGGCAGTGCGGCGGCAGGGCCGAGGTTTCCCAGTCCCAAAACTGCGCTACCGTCGGTAACAATGGCAACAGTATTTTGTTTGATTGTGAGGTTATAAACTTGTTGCGGGTCATTAGCGATCGCAGTGCAGATGCGGCCGACTCCTGGAGTGTATGCCATTGCCAAATCTGACTGGCGTTTGAGGGAAATTTTGCTAACTACGCTGATTTTTCCGCCGCGGTGCAAGTTGAAAGTGCGATCGTACACGTCGATCACTCTGATATCTGGCAGCGCTTTCACTGCTTGCACTATTTCTTCATTGTGCTCGATGCTGTAAGCATCGACGGTGATATCGCGAACTGTAGTGGCGCGGGTTTGCTCGATCAAGTCGATTTGGCCGAAGTTGCCGCCAACAGATGCGATCGCGCTGGTGACTCTTGCCAGCATTCCCGGCCGGTTCGGCAGAGCAACCCGAATTGTTAAACTAAAGCTGGGATTTGGTGTCAGTTTTACCATGATGCCTTGATTTCAGATTTGAGAATTTCAATCTTAGATTTTATCGCCAATGTTAGGCATAAAATTTAATAATTCAAATTTTCAACTGAAATTTTTAACAAATTCTATGAGCCTGTGGTACGATCGCTCTGCACTGCCAAGGGTGTCGCTGGAAAACTCATCTTTTTTTGAGTAAAGCTTTGCTCTGTTTCTAGCTGGTGACTCTCCCACAAACAGCCTATTTTCTGTCAATTTCCCAGCGAACCGCGAATATAAAGCGCGGGTATAGAAACCGAGTTTCTGAGGTCAACGTGCGAAAGTCTTATCTATTTTTGAGAAAATTTCTGCTTATTCTGAACATCAGCAGATATTTCGCAAAAATCTATTTTTTACCGATACCGCCTCATTCCTGCTGCTGTCTTTTGAAGCGAGACACCCAGGAGAGTTGATGCGGCTTTTTGGTGGCCTTTATTGGGAATGTAAAAAGTAGATGCACGGCTGTTTGAGCCGGCAGGTAAAAATATGATCGACTGACAAGTGGGCTTTTTATATATATTTTGCCTGCTTGTTTAACACTTGCCAAGGATTGCGAGTGCAACCTTGCAAACGCTCTAATTACCTGCACGCTTTGCCCGATAATTCCAGGGACTGTAACTAACAGACAATCTACCCCGCACCACCACAGGCACAGGTTCAGCCGAACCGTGTTGAGTTGCTGGTTGCTAACTGTCAATTTTACCGATCGGCTGCAGCATCGGCCCATATAATTGTAAAGAATTTGCAAGCCAGACAATCCGGGGGAACTTTTTCTAAGTCTTGCATATCTACCGGTTGCTCTGCTTCGCTGCCGGGGGGAACTATGCACAGGGCAACTTGTCCGACTCCAGCCATGAGTTCGGCCACTCGCTCCAAAATACTGTCCATTTTTTCCATTAGTTGCTCTGCGGCATCCAGACTCGGCGCGATGATGAAAAAGGTTTTGACTCCATCGGGACAAGGGGCGAAGCCGAGGGTAGACTCTCGCAATAGTGCTTGGGTGGAGAGACTGAAACCGTCGTAGAAGCGATCGATTACTGCTTGATAAAAGGCTTGGGTCAGAGAGCGATCGCCAAAAATAGGTTGAGATAACATAACTACTTCCTTTCGTAGGATTTTTGGGTGCATTGAAAAAATTTTAACATACCTTAATGTAAGCGATTTAACTAAATGATCTAGCGATCGAGATCATTGACTAGATGTGATAATTTTTAATTTGTGTAGCGATCACAACTGTGATAAAATGTACTCTGTGCTATTACGGTCAATGATTTTGATCGCATCACCAGCTCAAAGCTAAGTACAAAATTTCCTAGTAGGTGAGGAGAGGAGGAGAGGGCCAGAGGGAGAGAACCAGAGGAAAATTACCTAAGTAGTAAGAGTATTATTGGCACAAAGTGCTTAATCTAGAGTTTAAAATAAACATCCCATCAAAATATTCAAGATGAACTCGATCGCCCAACAGTTAAAAGCAAAATTTGAAAAAGCATTCACCGCGGCATTCGGCGAAAGTTATGCAGGTGCAGATCCGATGCTAGCCGCCGCCAGCAATCCCAACTTTGGGGACTTTCAGTGCAACGCGGCGATGAGTTTGGGGAAAAAGTTAGGAAAGCCCCCACGGGCGATCGCCTCGACAATCATCGAAAATCTAGATATTAGCGACATCTGCGAAACCCCAGAAATTGCCGGACCCGGTTTTATCAATTTGAAGCTGAAACCGGCTTATTTGGAAGCGCAAATTAGTGCGATCGCCGGCGACTCGCGTTTGGGGATTGAACCAGCGAAAACGCCTCAGACAATCGCGATCGACTTTTCGAGTCCGAATATAGCCAAAGAAATGCACGTCGGACACTTGCGATCGACAATCATCGGAGATGCGATCGCCCGCATCCTCGAATTTCAAGGCCACGACGTACTCAGAATCAACCACATCGGCGACTGGGGCACCCAATTCGGAATGCTGATCGCATACTTGCGCGAAGTTCACCC
This sequence comes from Microcoleus sp. Pol7_B2, assembly GCF_036701035.1. Lineage (NCBI taxonomy): Bacteria > Bacillati > Cyanobacteriota > Cyanophyceae > Oscillatoriales > Microcoleaceae > Microcoleus > Microcoleus sp. Pol7_B2. The sequence continues at coordinate 40,410 of NZ_JAUBQB010000010.1, forward strand.
CGAAGCCCTCACAACCGCTGACGCCTTAGACTTAGGCGATTTAGTCGCATTTTACCGCCAAGCAAAACAGCGCTTTGACACAGACGAAACCTTCAAAGAAACCGCCCGCCAAGAAGTAGTAAAACTGCAAGCAGGCGCCGAAGACACCCGCCGCGCTTGGAAATTGCTGTGCGATCAATCCCGCCGCGAATTCCAAGTAATCTACGACTTGCTCGATATCAAATTAACCGAACGCGGCGAATCGTTTTACAATCCATTATTGCCCGCAGTAGTCGAAGATTTAACCAACTTAGGTTTGTTAGTAGAAAGTGACGGCGCGAAATGCGTTTTTGTAGACGGTTTCACCAACAAAGAAGGCGAACCGCTACCGCTAATCGTCCAAAAAACCGACGGCGGCTATAACTACGCCACAACAGATTTAGCAGCAGTGCGCTACCGCATCCACAAAGACAATGCAAAGCGCATAATTTATGTCACCGATTCAGGGCAAGCAAACCATTTTGCCCAAGTATTTGCAGTAGCGAGAAAAGCAGGTTGGATTCCTGAAGATGTCGAAATTGTCCACATTCCCTTCGGTTTGGTATTGGGAGAAGACGGCAAAAAACTCAAAACTCGTTCTGGGGAAACGGTGCGGTTGCAGGATTTGTTAGATGAGGCGATCGTCCGCACGCGCCAAGATTTGGAAGAGAGATTAAAAGCCGAGGAAAGACAGGAAACTGAGGAATTCATTGCTAACGTATCTCGAACAATTGGTTTGAGTGCGGTTAAGTATGCCGATTTAAGTCAAAATCGCGCCAGCAACTATGTATTTAGTTACGACAAAATGCTCGCTTTGCAAGGAAATACCGCTCCATATATGCTGTATGCTTACGTGCGCGTGCAGGGAATTCGCCGCAAAGGTGAGATTAATTTTGATAACTTAGATGCTGGTGCGAAAGTAATTTTGCAATCCGATGCCGAGTTGGTATTGGCAAAGCATTTATTGCAGTTGAATGAAGTTGTGAATGCTGTGGGTGGCGATTTATTGCCGAATCGAATTTGTCAGTATTTGTTTGAATTGAGTCAAAAGTTCAATCAATTTTTTGAGCAGTGTCCGGTTTTGAAAGCTGAGGAACCGTTGCGGACTTCGCGGTTAATTTTGTGCGATTTGACGGCGAGGACTTTGAAATTGGGTTTGGAGTTGTTGGGGATTAAAGTCTTGGAAAGAATGTGATATAAAGTTTGTAGCTGTAGCGTGCGTGAGGGCAATAAATATTTGAATCTAGATGATGAGATTGTTTGCACTCACGCACCTCCCAAAGTCTTGAACAATACCCATGCAACCGGAAATAAGATAATTTTAACCGCTGATAAACGCTGATAGACGCTGATGAAAGAGGATTATTCTACATCAATTCCTTGCCACAGTTCAGAAAGCGATCAAGTCTCTCCTGTCATAGCTTCGTGCTATCCTTTCCTCTACTTCTAACAGTTGTGTTGTCATTTTTTTCATGGAATTGTGACTAAGTTTATTTTAGCGTGTGAAGAAGTGCGATCGCCCCTTCCTGCGTCAAATTTCAGGCTAATGGGAGTATTTTCGATGTTGCTAAAGAGAGTATGTTATACTTTTGGGTGGAAAGTATTGAAATTGATACTAGATAGCCCTAATGCCTGAAAACATTAAGCCGATTCAAAAGATTCTCTTTGGTAGTCCAGGGACGGGAAAAAGCTACCAGATTCGGGAAATTGCTAGAGATAAATTAGGAATTCCATTGGATGACACTACTCACACTGTCAAGACAGTGTTTCATCCAGAGTACACTTATGCTGATTTTATGGGGAAGTTGTTGCCCCTCACCCAAGGCAACTCAGTTATTTATAAATTTTACCCCGGGCATTTTATTCGCATTTTGGGAATGGCATACCAAGGTTTAATTGATGGCAAGAAAGACCATTACTTGCTCGTAATTGATGAATTAAATCGAGGAAATGCGGCCGCTATTTTTGGTACTGTATTTCAGTTGCTGGATCGCGAAAGTGATGGCTGGTCGAGTTATGAAGTCGATATTTCTGAAATGGAGTTAGTGGGCTTATTGGAAGCAATGCGCCTAAAGCCAATCATTCAAGATGGAACAATTGAAATTAAACAAGAAAAGACTAAAATACCTTGTGAAGACTTTTGTCAACGAAGAAAACAGGAATTAGCATCAGAAAATCCTGATGGTAGTAGAGTATTTAGCCTTCTACAACAACGGCGAATTAATATTCCATATAACTTGTCTATTCTCGCGACAATTAACACTTCGGATGAATCAATTTACTACCTTGACAGCGCCTTTAAGCGGCGGTGGGGCTGGGAATACGTTAAGGCCCCAGTAGGAAAATTTGTCGATCTATCTATTCCAAAAGAATTGCTAAATGTGAAGTTAGTCAGTGATGGTAAACAAATAGGATGGTGGTCAGAGTATTTATACTATATTGTTGGAATAAACGAATTGATTAAATCTAATTATCAGGTGATTCGGCGGATTGAAGATAAACAAATTGGTTGGTGGTTCATAAAACCAGAAAACGGCAAAGTGGAGCTTAGTGAAGTAAAAGATAAATTGATGTTTTATCTTTGGGATAGTGTATTTGCAAGAGATAAACGGCCATTAGAACAGTTTTTATCGACTCCAAATAAGCAGGTAAACTTAACAGCATATTCAGATTTCCTAGGTGTAATGGAAGAATTTACCCAAAAAGTATGTATACTAGGTCACCACTCTTTAGACCTACCCTTTTAATTTTGATATCAGCTATTTACTCAAATTTCAGCAGAGTAAGTACGGAAGAACAAAAGAGTATTGTTAGGATGTGCCAATTATGATTAACTTCAATTCCTTAAAGTTAATAGTACCCGATAATTACTCGTTTGTTGGCATTCAAAAGCAAGATGACGAACTGTTCTTTTATCTACCTAAAGGGTTTGATGCTCGACTATCTGAGCTTGACACATTTGTAGGTAAACGAGATTTGTTTTTCCTACTCTATAAAATTTTCGGCACTTTTCAAGAAATCTGTATTGATAAAGGTTATATAGATGATATTGGTAAGTTGGGCACCCAGAATCGTGATGGTGTAATTAACAGTCATCGGGGTTCTGAAATCGAAGATGAGGAAGAGGATTCAGAAAATATATTTTACTCGAAGCTGGACATTATTACTCACTTTTTGAAGGCTTATGAGGAACCCAAAATTTTAGCCCTTGCTTATCGATTGGGCAAAAGTAACAAGTTTGATGTCAGCCAGATTCATAAATACTTACACCAAGCTGTGTATTTACCTAATCATGCAGCTTATGTCGATGAAATGCTACTTCCACGACGAGTAATGCAGTTTGAATCTACTGATATTGTCACGATGTATTGCTATCTCTTTTGCGAGATTAAGCAGCAACTTGGAGAAGGGGTAAATGCGGAAATTACAGCATTAGCTGAGCGATTTCGTCAGCACTATCTCGGAAATCAAGACAGTCTTTTTGATGAACAGAGTTATGAGCAGGTTTTAGATATACTCAAAGATGTCTTAGAAACAATTGACCATAACACACCCATAAAAGATGCTGACTATTGGCAGTATTACGAAGCAATCAAGTTATTTCTTTATGGCAATTGGCATCAGGCAGAAAATGGTGAAATTTGGGGAATTAAAAATTTTCATAGTGTCTGGGAGTCGATGTGTTTGACTCATCTAGTACAAATAGTCGATCCCTCATTGCTTCTGCACTTAGATGATCGCTATCTAAGTTCTAGAACCGTGCAAAGAGCAAAATCATCTGCTAAGCTTATTGACTTATCAAACGCTTTCAATATCAATGGTTCTTCAATGATTCCAGATGCGATTGTCTTTGAATCGATTACCCATAAAATTAAGGATAAGAAGACTTATAAAGTGTCTGCTAAGGATTGGGATGATTATGGCTATGAAACGAGAATTAATGGTATTTATCTTGATCGTCGCTCTGTGAGAGTTGGTTATATTGATCAAACACCTGATAATCATACTATCAACAAGTTACGTGAATTATATAAGAGTGATACAAAACCAGGAGATGTGATTATTAATGATCCGTTACCCCCAAATTTTTACTCATTTTGGGAAATCGATTTTCCGCTCGCTCCCGAAGATATCCATAAGATGTATTACTTCAATCATCTCTTTTATATAGCTATAAAAAAGAAATTTACCGATTTTGATATATTTATCACAAAAATACGTGATTTATGCAATAAATCTCAGGTTTTTCAATTATCTGTTTTGAGAGATAAAAGCACTGAACATCTGAAAAAAAAATTCAATGATTTTATTCAACATGAAATTTATTTTGAAATAATCGATATCAAATACTTAGACACTAAATACTTCCTAGATCCTAACAACATTGAAGAAATTAAACGTAAAAGCGTCCGTAAGCAGTTTGTCTATGAGCACTTGCTTCAAAAGACTTTAGAGAAGAGAAAGGATCAATACAGGAATTTGAGTATTCGGAGTAGCTTTTGGCTCCCTAGCTACCTACCTGATGATTCAGAATTGTTACAAGATAGCTCGACTTTCATCGATGGCTACATTAAATTAAAAAATGTGAATTTTAAGTTATTGGCTGAAACCTATTTCGCTTAAAGCCTTTCAGTTAATCTACAGCTTACACCACATTCATCTAAATACGAGCGACTACATTCAAATCGACCATTTACGGCTTTTTGGTAACAACCAAGCTATCCACAATGCCTTTAAACATTGTTACGACAATTTGGCGATCGTTATTTCTGACAAAAATATCGTAGTTGGGACTTGAGTTAATTTCAATCAACCAATATGCTCCGTTTTTATCGAGTGCTATGTCAAGCCCCGCATAATTAATCGCAATTTCATCAAAAACAGGTTTAACAAAATCTTCAATTTCCGACATGAGATTGGAGTTAATTATATGTTTTGCTTTTGCACCTTCCCAGTGCAGCGGGCTTAAATTCCCCGCAAATTTAGCCTGAGATTTGTCTTTCTCGTACAGCAAAACTAGCTTTTCTTTGCAGAATACAGCCCGATATTCGTGGGCAATTTCGATATATTCTTGAGCTAGGGCCACATAGTCATAATCTTTGCTGTTGACATTAAATATAATTTCTAGGGCTGCTTTAATTTGCTCTCTACTTTCACACAAAAAAACATTGTTGCCACCAGCACCGCGATTTCTTTTTAGAATCACCGGAAAAGCGAATTTTTTGTTTACTTCTAAAACTATTGATTCAATATCTGGGAAACTCAAATACTTTTTATACTTGTCCTCGCAGTGAGGCGAGACAAAACCGAGAGTTCTGGGAGTATTTATTTTGCCGTTTAATAGTTGATAGGTATATTCTTTGTCTTTAAAAATTTCTGCTACTGACGCGCTGTTAAATGGCGTCATGTAATTGACAAAATAATATTCTTCGCCGCCCTGTTTGATTCTAATCAAGTTTTGGGAAGGATGCAGGATTTCGTAAGGGATATTTAATTCCTCACAAGCTGCCAGCAGGATTTCAATATTGGTTAGCATAAAATGTAACTTAATTAGAAATTAATTTTAAAGATTTGAGATTTGAGAATTGCTTCCAAATCTCAAACCTCAAATTAGATCGCACTTCTATCCAAACAATCGCTGCTGCCCGTTTGCCGCGTCTTTCCCGGCATAAATCTCGCGCGTTCCCTTGGGAATGTAAATCCAATCGAATTCTTGCAAGCGGTTTGTCAAATTGGAAATGCTCACTCCCAATTCATCTCTCATTTTGTATAAATGCGACCACTTAGTTAAATCGCGTCCCTGTCTTTTTTCCTCCAAAATACACCGAGGCATCAACAAACAGCTTGCAAAATATTGCGCTTGCCATTCGATCGACAAAACCTTATTATCAGCACTCGCACCCCGACAAACAAACGGTTCCTCGACATCCTGGGCTGCTTTTCCTTCATTCCCTAAGTTTAATTCCAACTGTTCCACAGTGCCGTCTGCTTCGTCTTGATTGACGTGTAGCACCCAGTGGCCGATTTCGTGGGCGATCGTCGATTCGATGAAGCCCGGCGGTTTTTCGAGAATCTGTTCGTTGATTTCGATTAACCGCTGCTGCGGCAAAATCCTCGCCGCGATCGCACCTTCTTCATCCGGCTCAATGCACTCCCAAACTACGCCCAAATCCAGAAAATCAGCAACCGTTGTCGCATCAAAAGGCCATCTCGGAGCAAAATTTTGCGTTTTCTGCATCTGCATCAAGATGTCATTTGCCAAACGCTCGATCGTTTCTTTGGGATAGAAGCAATACGGCTTAAAAATACTCACTATGAGGGGCCTCTCTTACGCTTCAAAAGACTGTTTGAGCCAATCTGGATTTTCTTGCATCCGGCGGAAAAGAGCCTGCATTTCCTTCGGATTCTGCTTCAGCAGCGCTTCGTACTGCTGCGGTAGTCTCCCCGCCAAGAAAATCAATTCCTCTTCGTTGATGTCTAGATTTCGCGCTAATGCTCGGATTACGTCCTCTTTTGGCGCATAATCCGCTCGATCGTTCTCCAACTTAGACAAATAAGTAAAATCCACACTTAGCATAGCAGCTAGCTCACGTTGTGAGTAAGCTTTGTCCTTGCGAGCTTGACGGATCAGTCTTCCAAATGTTTGTTCCACGGTTTTTCGCCTCCTGACAAGCATTCTAGCCTGTTTTGATGAAAAGTTCAACAAAATACTTGACGGGAAAATCAACCCGCGCTACCATGAGGTTAGTTGACTGTTTAATCAACCCGCTAAGCCTGACTGGTAGGGTTAAGGGTGCAAATTAGCCTAGCTCACACGCTACATATAGCGTCGTCAACTTTAGAGGAGTGAGAAGCGCTGGGCGTCAAAACGCTTGTACGCAGCAAATAAGGAGGAGCAGATAGCAAATGCTGAGAACCTGGACAGACACGCATTACAAGCTCGAAGACGATGACTGGCTATACATCGCCACCCACGAAGAACAAAGCTCAGCCTCACTGGTTTGTCCCGGCTACGCGCGGGATGGCGAAGGCTTCAGCATCCACTTCACCCCAGCGCACCTAGAAACGTTAGAGCATTTGCTCGCCGCGCTGCGGATTATCAAAGCTCAACAAGAGGCGATGCTTGAGTATACCTATCCAGAACCAAAAGCGACAACACATCTCATTAGGTAATGGAAGGAAGAAGGAAGAAGGAAGAAGGAAGAAGCAAGAAGGAAGAAGGAAGAAAAATAATTCGAGTGTTGTGAGTTCCCAATTCCCAATTACCGATTCCTAATAGTCAGAACATAAATCAATAATTAAGGAAAAACGAACAATGACTACTAAAACACAAGAAAGACCTACATTTTCAGTATTTGGTGCCAAACCGAGCAATGCTTTGCTAGTACCAGAAATCCCGATCGCAGTACGTAACAATTGCCAGGCAGGCCAGTGGACAATTGGCGATACAGACTACGGTTCCAAGTGTTCCATGACAATCCTCAAATTCTCCAAATTCTTCGGTTCCCTCGGCCAAACTTCCCACACACTATGGGGTCAACTGTGGTTTGTCGCAGAAAGTGGCGAACTGCCGCAAGGAGTTGTCATGGTGACATACATCAAAAACCGCAGCTTGAACGATTTTAACCGTTTGGTAGCATCAGTTCAATCTCGCGGCGTAGAACCTGCAACTGGAATTTTTGTTCCCGAATTTGTCAAGCATTCCGGTCAGAAACCAGACGACAGCGGAGTAGTAAAACCGATCAACTACTACAGCTTGAAATGGTCTTGGATGGAGCGTAAAGACTGGGGAGTAATCGACCAAGCCGCAGCAGTTTTGTCAGATTCTAGCAATCAATCGCGGATGATTGACTTAGAAGGAACAAAAGCTATGGTGTGTTTAGATAACCTGCCGGCGCAGCAAGTGGCCTGCTTAATGGCCGCTCACGCTGGCGGTGAAAGCGATGCTATGACTTTGAATTCTAACGGCGGTATGTCGCTACCGCCAGCGGAAGACAAATCAACTGCTGACTTGTTCTAATTCTGTTGTAAAGGCGCGATTTAATCGCGCCTTTACCATAACTGTTACAACGCATAGTGAAATGAAGAAATTAACGAATCTAAAAACCCAACCCAACCTCCAAGAAAGCCGTTTGAAAGAGAATCTTGAGCTGCTAGACAAAATTCGGGCAGACGCAGTTAACGACATCGAAAGTCTCACCGAAGACTTCCAACACATGACTTTAGTTGCCGAATCTGTCCAGCGGAATTACCGAGCTTTGTTAGCCGAAAATCAATTGCTAAAAGGCACACTTTTAAGTATAATTGATGAGTGCGGCTGCGGGCAAGGAAATCGGTGCGATCGCTGCTGGAAAATTCTCAAAGTTCTAGGTATTGCCAATCCCGAAGAAAAACCCGACGCAGCCAGAAAGTACCGTTCCCTTCTCAGCCAACTCCGCAAATTAGAATAACTGAAAACGTTTCAGTCACAAGTGTCGAAAAGTTATAATCAGGAGAAGCAAACATTATGACAATAGCAACTGCCAAGGATAGCAAAGCCCAAATTTTGCAAAACTTTCAGCAGATTTTAGCAGACAAAAAAAAGATCGAATCTAAAGTCGAAACTAAAGAACAGTCAGCCGAAAAAGCCAAAAACAAACAACTCCTCGAAGTCGCCTCCACCTACACAATTGACAGCATCGTCAAAGGCTTAGCAGACTTACAATTAGATTTTGGCAGCATCACCAGCGGACTTTCCGAAAAACTGAAGGCGGAATCTTCCAAATTAGACGAATTAAAACGCGCGATCGAAATTGAAGCGGCACAATTGCAAGAGTTGCAGCAAATCAGAGTTGTAGCAGACGCCCTCCACATTTTAACTCAAGAGCACCGAGAAAAATTGACCCTGCTGGAACAAAACGCTGCGAACCAACGCGAACTTATCGAAAAAGACACCACCCAAAAACGCAAAATTTGGGAAAAAGAACAGCAAGAATTTGAGGCAGCAGTTCAAGAAGAAACTGCACACATAACTAAAAAGCGTCAGGAAGAAACAGCCGATTACCAATACGAATTAGAACGCACCCGCAAAATCGAAACCGACGAATACGAAGAAACGAAGCGCAAACTAGAACGGGACTTGCAAGAATCTACCCGCGAAAAAGAAAAAAATTGGGTGGAACGGGAAAAAGTCCTCAGCGACAATCAAACGGAGTTTGAAGAGAATCAAAGAAAAGTCGCCGGATTTGAAGAAGAACTCAAACAGGCTTATGTCAAAGCCAAAGAAGAAGCAATTCAAGAAGTTTCCCGCGAAGCTAAAGTCAAGGCAGATTTAGTGGATAAAGAATGGGAAAGCACTAAGCAAGGATATGAATTGAAAGTCCAATCTCTACAGCAGACTATTGAGCGACAAACCGAACAAATCGCCGAAATATCTGCACAATTGCAAGCCATGATGAAGCAAGCGCAAGACTTGGCACTGAAAGCTTTTGCTACCAAAGCTTAAGGTTGGCAGCTCAAATTTGGATAATAATCGGCGGTTGAAACCGCTCAAGAGTCAAACAAAGTCCGCCGATGCGGACTAACAAAGTTAGGAGATGAAAGCGATGGCGAGAATGAATGACAAAAATACGAAGGCTGAAATATTAGAAGCTTATAAACAGTTGGAACAGGAAAAAAATGCACTGGATTCGCAACTGAAGCAGCTTAATAACGATAAATCTGCAAATATTTCTCAACCAGAAATCGCAGTCCAAGAACTAGCAATAGTCGAAGCAAGAAAAGCAATGGCTTTAACTGAAAGCAAACAAAAAATGCAGGGGACGATCGACAATTTAATCTTACTGCAATTTGGCTTCGGTGCTGCTGTCAGCGAACTGTCGGAAAAACTGACAACAGAAGCGTCTAAACTGGGGGAATTGCAGCGAACTGTCGGCGACGAAATCCAACAACTGCAAGAGTTGCATAGTTTAGAAGATGTTGCAGAAGATACGCTGGACAATTTAATCCAACAATACGAAGAAAGCGCCAAAACATTTAGTGCGGAACTCAGCGAACAGCGCGAAACTGTTGAACAGGAATTGTTGGAACGCCGGCAAGCTTGGGAAAAAGAGCAGGAACTGCAAAAGTTGACCGTTAAAGAACGCAATGAGAATCAGCAAAAAGCTCGCCAGCGGCATGAAGAGTTGTATGCTTACGATTTGAATCTTCAGCGAAATCTGGACATCGAAGAATACGAACAGCGCCAGAAAAGGCTGTATCAAGAAATCGAAGAGTTTCAGCAAGAACAGGAGAAACAGTGGGCGGAACGCGAAAAATCTATTTCGGAACGCGAAAAACTTTATGCTGAGGTTAAAGCTAAGGTAGAAGCTTTCCCGAAAGAACTGGAAGCTAATATCAAGAACGGGAAAGATAACGGCCGCAATATTGGCAATTATCAAGCTAAAGTTAAGGCTGATTTGTCTGCTAAAGATATCGAAGGGCAAAAGCAAAATTATGAACTGCAAATTCAAGGGATGTTGCAGACAATTCAAAATCAAGATGCGCGCCTTGCTAGCTTGTCGAAACAACTGGATTCTGCTTTGAAACAGGTTCAAGATTTGGCGGTGAAGGCGATTGAGGGAGCATCGAATTTGAGTTCTTTGCAAGCAGTCAGGGAAATTGCGATCGAACAAGCGAAGACTCAGCAGAAAAATAAGTAGATCGGACTCGGCGGTTGAAACTGGGGCTACACCAACGAAGTAGATAAGAGTCGGCGGTTGAAACCGCTGCATAGAGTCAAACTCTCGTTAGTGGAGGCGGACTGGGAGAAGTAAGGTGCTCTTCGGCGCACCTTACGCTATTTTGAGAAAAAACAAGCTTTCGTTAGTGGAGTTTTCAAACTGTCCACTCGCTGCGCGCCTTCCTTGAAGCTCAAACCCTATCTATAGCGTTGAAATATTTAGTAAAAAGCCCGATCGCACTGTTCACTTATCGAAACTGTCCCCTGCTCTCCTGACCGCTTCACTCACGCTATCTATTCTTTAAGTTAATGAACCAAAAGATATATTGGACTTAGAGGCACTATGCAGAAACAAATCATACGCCAAAAAGATACTAATGCTTGGATACTTCAGTGCTGGCTTTCTTTTATTCTTGCCCTTTCCGCCACTACTGTAGGTATCATTTATTTACAGGTAGACCCCTGGCAAAAAGCTTTTATGGGTATGGGTTTAACTTTTTCAGTCGGCTCGTCTTTTACTTTAGCAAAAACCATTCGCGATAACAACGAGGCATCAACATTAACTGCCAGAATCGACGAAGCTAGAGTTGAGAAAATTCTCGCTGAGCACCATCCTCTCAAATAAATTTGAATTATACAATGTATACAACAAACAGCCCGGGCGGGCTGTTTTTGTTGTTTGAGCCACAGGTTTCAAGCTGCGGATGGGAATTGGGGATTTCAAGGGCTACCTTTGAACTTACGATCGCGCAACTTATTCTTTTGTCGCTGGCGAATACCGGCCTTAACTGTCGCCATATCCACCGGAAAACCAACGACAGGCATCACCTGATCCTTGCGTTCTTCTTCCAGATTCTTGAGTTCGGTGTAATCAACCCAGTGAATGCAATTCACCGGACAAGTGTCGATCGCCTCAGCAATCACCTCTTCAGAATCCCCGTCTTGTCGAACTACGCGCGATCGACCGTAATCCGGTTCAATATAAAAAGTATTGCGAGCAACGTGAGCGCAGTGCTTGCAGCCAATGCAGGTAATCTCATCAACATAGACACCTTTTTGGCGCAGCACACCGCCCAATTCTGGTTCCAAACCAGAGCGATCGGGCGCATCCCGCAAAAAACCCCCCAACTCCGGCTCTAAACCAGAGCGATCGCTTGCTGTATCTATTCCGAGTCCAGAAAGCTCAGACATTTAGACCCCCACAATAGTAAATAAGTCCGCGAAAGCGGACTTTGATGAGACAAGATTGCAAAAATCTCGAAAAATTATTAAGCGCACCAGCGTTGCACCACCAAGCGGAGCGAACCGTCTTGATTTTGCTTTTGCTCAGAAATTTGGAAACCCTGCTTAGCGCTTTCATTCACCACAGTATGGTAAGCGTAGCGCTGAGTCACCTTATTCAGAAAACGGTCTACAGACCAAGCTTGCTGCCAAAACTGCAAGTCAGCCACTAATTCATACTCAGTCCCGTTCCAGCTAAAACCTACGTCGTAGCCGTTTTTTTGCTCAATCACGACCTCAGCGGTGCTGGTTAGGCCGCGATAGCCGCGCACCTCAGTCGGGCCCGACTTCCAGTCGATACCCAAGTCAGTTAAAGCAGCTTCCAAAGAATTCAAATTGCGGATCTGGGTCTTAATTTGGCTAAAATGTGACATGGTGGTTCCAAAAAAACTTAAGTGAACTCAACAAAAAAATTACCAATCGCTAAAAGCCACTTGGGCCGTCGCTTCGGCTGACTGATGCAGCGCTTGCGTGAAATATTCAGATGTTGACTCTTGGTGAAGCACCACGCCGAGCTGAGCTTCAATTGCAGCCGTTACCTCAGCACAGGAAGCACCGACAATGCCGGTGACTGTTTCCTGTACGCGGCCATCTGGATAGATCACAAACTCTAGTGTTTCCATAATTCGGGCTGACTGAATAGGAATATTGAGAACAGACACCGACACCAGCAAGCCAGGGACGATGCCTCCTGAAGTAGCTTCTTGAGAGTTGGCTGACTGACAAAGCGCTATATCAATTTTGACGAATTGATAGGTTTTGAGTCACAACTTAACAGAACTTATTAATATGTAGAAGCAATACATCAGTTGTATGTAAAGTTTCGCGTAGATCGTGACAGCAGTCAAGTCATACATGAGTGGTGAATATTCGCAACCGCTATTTGGGATCGATCGTCGGGGAGGGAGGATGAATCGCGAGATAGTAGACCGAGGCTAAAGTGCCGTGTACTTCGCCCTACAGATAGTAAGCTGTTGGGCATCTAAATTTTATTTTTCGGGCGGGCGGGACACCCCACAAGAATTCTATCGGAAGTGACGGTAAAACTTAGATGCGTCGGGGCTTATCTGTTCGTAAGTTTCGTAAACGTAAAATACGATCGCGCGTTAGATACCCAAATTCTTAAAAAAGTCTGGGTTCTGGGTCTTCTGTTTTTCCTGCAGGATTACTTATCAATTAGCGCTAATTAAATAATCATGAATTATCAATAATAGTCTAAAATCGATCGAATTACGCAGGATTATCTAAGCAAGAGAGAAAAACTGGCTTTAACGATCGGAGTAGTTGGCCAAGGACATCATTACATCAAAGGATTTGGCAACCTCAGCGACACCGTTTCTGCTATTCCTAATGCTGGTACAATTTACGAAATCGCTTCTGTAACTAAACTATTTACAGGAACTGTTCTGGCGAAATTAGTGAATGATGGCACTGTCGATCTACACGCTCCGATTCGTCTCTATTTGCCCCTAGAAGTCATCAACCAGTTAAATCGTGCCGTCCAATCTATCACCCTGCAACAGTTAGCAACCCATACCTCTAGACTACCCAGTTTACCAGACAGTTTCCTGGAAGAAATTCAATATCCCAGCAATCCTTACCTTGACTACACGGCGCCGGAAATGTATGCAGATTTAGCAGAAATCACGCTGCTGAGCGAACCCGGTCAAAGCTACGAATACTCTAACTTTGGCATGGGCTTGTTAGGACGAGATCGATTGCTGAAACCCTTGCTCTGATTACCTCTGCCCTGCCTCCTGCCTCCTGCTATAGCTATCCTCTCGAATTACGGTGATGCAGCAAAGGATGATTTCTCGGTGGATGAAATGGGGATAACGATATTAATGGAACTAGCTTCGCAGTAGCGCCAGCTAATACATCCAGGAATTATACAAAAAATAGTTTAATGCGTTACCGATAGGGGTTAAGGTGCGTAATGCACAGCCTACAGTATTAGTTTGTGAGTAAGTCCTATTACCATAAAATCCTAATTACTATTCTCTAAGATAAAGAGTATTCCAATTGATTGATAATTGTTGCCGCAACCGTAACCGTTCTTTTAAGCAACCTGTGCCATGACCTGTCGCAGCGGAATCTGTACGACAAACTCAGTGCCCTTCTCCAGAGTGGAATCACACTTAATCTTGCCGCCGTGTTTTTCAGTAACGATTTGATGACTGATCGACAGTCCCAAGCCAGTGCCTTTGCCCACGGGTTTGGTGGTGAAGAACGGATCGAATAGTTTAGAGCGAATGAGTTCCGGGATACCGACTCCATTATCGGCAATGCTAATCGCGATCGAGTTACCACTACCGATCGAGGTGCTGATGGTAATAGTAGGTTGTTGGTTATCCCTGACACCTGATGTCTGCAAGGCATCGATCGCATTACTGAGGATATTCATGAATACCTGGTTGAGTTGACTGGGGTGGCATTCGACCTCCGGTAATTGCCCGTAGTTTTTGATGACTTGGATGGCGGGAAAATCGGGTCTGGCTTTCAGACGGTGTTGCAAAATCAACAGAGTGCTGTCGATACCTGCATGGATATCAACGGGTTTGCAGTCGGCTTCATCAAGGCGGGAGAAGTTGCACAGGGAGAGCACGAGTTGGCGAATCCGATCGCTCCCCATTTTCATCGAACCCAGCATCTTCCAAAAATCCTCTTGCAAAAATTCCAGATCCAGGTATTCTGCCCGCTCTCGGATTTCTGCTACCGGATTGGGATAGTGCTTCTGGTACAGTTGCACCAAATCCAGCAGCTCCTGAGTGTATTCTTTGACATAGTTCAGGTTGCCTTGAATGAAATTCACCGGGTTGTTGATTTCGTGTGCCACTCCCGCCACCAATTGGGCTAGGGCAGACATTTTTTCACCTTGCACTAGATGCACTTGGGCTTGCTTGAAACTTTCTAAAGCTTGGTTGAGTTCGTTGGTGCGCTGTTCCATAATCCGGGTGGCATTCCGCAGTTGGAGATGCACCCGAATCCGTGCCAAGACTTCTTCATGCTGAATCGGCTTGGTGATGTAGTCTACAGCACCCAGGCTCAGCCCTTTGACCTGATCCACCGAGTCGGAGAGGGCGGTCATGAAAATAACTGGAATATCGCGAGTGGCCGGATTAGCTTTGAGACGCTGACAGGTTTCAAAGCCATCGATCCCTGGCATCATCACATCCAGCAAAATCAAATTTGGCTCAGACGATTGCACTCGTTGCAGGGCAGTTTCACCATTTTTGGCGATCGCCACCCGGTAGCCCTGTTCGCTCAACACATCAAACAATACTTGCAGATTGGTTGGAGTATCATCTACGACTAAGATCGTGTTTTCTTGAGAGATAGAAGAGACTGACATTAGCAAACTCCTAAACGTATTGAAGGAATGAATGGTGCATGGTGGATCGATATTAAGTCGCTAAAGCCGTGGCTCGATTAGACGCAGAATGGCTTCCTCATCAAACTGTTGACTCAGTTCTAGAACTCGGTTCGCAAAGGCAATATATTCCGGCCCTAATTGCTTCAAGCGATGGGCTTCCTGCTGGATATCGGTCATAAAACCACCCTGAGCGGCAGCATAGAGGGTTGCCAGTTCAGCAGCAGGCGGTATTATCATGCTAACCTCATCGGCGTTGCTGACAGCGGGTTGAGTCGTCTCTGTTTCGGTTTCGTAAATCCACTGCAATTCTAGATATCGCTGCAATTCGGCAAGCAACCCACTAAACTCGATCGGTTTGGGGAAAAAGCTATTGCACCCTGCGTCCAGACTTTCCTGTATATCCACCTGAGACAGGGTAGCAGGGGAGGCAATGATGGGAGTTTGGGCAAAATCTGGCAATTGTCGCAGGCGACGGGTCATTTCTAAGCCATCCATAATCGCCATATGTACATCGGTAATAATCAAGTCGGGTCGCGTCTGGATAGTGGTATCCAAACCTGCCTGCCCATTATCAGCTTCTGTCAGCTTGAAGCCCAGCGGTTCCAACATATTCACTGCCACCAGACGGTTTTCTTCGCGATCGTCAATGACCAGAATTTTGCGTCGTTCGCCCTGATAGCCAATAACCTTGTGGTTGGCGATCGCATTTTGTGTTGTCCAATCCGATGCTGGAAGCAAGTCGATCTCAAACCAGAAATTGCTGCCCTGCCCCATTTCACTCTCGACGTGAATTTCGCTGTCCATCTTCTGGATGATTTGTTGACCGATGGCAAGTCCTAGTCCAGTGCCTTCGATGTTGCGATCGCGTTTCCCGGCCTGCTCAAAGGGTAAGAAAATCGTGGATAGTTTTTCTGGGGCAATGCCAATGCCAGTGTCCTTAATTAGGAAGCGAATTCTTGAAATTTTTGAGTTTTGAGTTTTGAGTTCTGAAGTTGAGTCTTCTGACTCCACCACTTCTACCCGAAACGTGACGGTGCCAAAATCGGTAAATTTGACCGCATTGCTGAGCAGGTTGAGCAACACTTGCCGCAGGCGTTTGTCGTCAGCATGGACAGCAGTGGGCAGGTTGCTGGCGGGCTGGTAATGAAACTCCACACCTTTTTGCACTGCCTTGACGCGGCAAATATCCACAGTAGAAGAGAGGAAGTTGGCCAGATGGAAATCCTGGGGATAGAGTTCCATCTTTTGCACTTCCAGCTTGGACAAATCTAGAATGTCGTTGATCAGGGTGAGTAAATGGGAACCGCATTGATAAATCACCCCCAATCCTTTCATCTGCTTGGCGGTGGTGGCGGGGTCGCGCTGGAGGATTTGGGTATAGCCGAGGATGCCGTTGAGGGGGGTGCGGAGTTCGTGGTTCATGTTGGCAAGAAACTCGCTCTTGGTGCGGTTGGCAACTTCGGCAGCTTCTTTCGCCCGCAATATTTGTAGTTCTGTGGACTTACGATCGCTAATATCGCGGCACACAACAACTCCCCCTTTCAATGCACCACTGGCATCTCTCAGAGGTCTGCTACTAGCTGTCAGCCAGAAGCCCTTTGGGGCCTGGCGATGACGAGTAAAGATTTCCATATTGTCTACCTGCTCACCCCGAACAGCCCGCACTAAGGGAATTTGCTCTGTTGGGAGCGGAGTTACCCCATCGGGTAGAAACAGTCCATATTGCTCCGACCATTCTTCCGGCTGGCCGTCGCTTATTTTGCCAAACATCTGCTCGGCAGCGGGGTTAAACACCAGGAATCGACCGTTTTCATCGAGAACGAGCACGCCATCGCTCATGCTGTTGAGGATTAGTTGCAACAGGCTAGTCTGGTTTTGAAACGTCTGGTTACTTTGCTGAAGGTCGGTTTCGGCTTGATTTCGCTTCAGGATTTCACTGCAAATCAGGCCGTAAGTCAACAAAATAATTCCTAGGTTGAGGGCGATGCCCACCAGAAATGCCATCATTGCCAGAAGGGTTGTGTGGGTGGCAGCTTGCTGTTTCTGCCGCCACCCTACGGTTTCCATCGCTTCGATATCCTGGGTCAGCAGCGTAATCTCGTCGAGCAGTAGTGGGGGGGTGCGATCGATGGCAGCCGCCAGCCCTTTGGTGTCCCGGAGTTCCACGCCCTGCCGGAGTTCCCCCAGGCGACGCAGGATAAATTTTTCTAGGCGCTTGGCAACTGCCTGTTGGCGGGGATCGTTCTCTAGCAAGCTTTGCAATTGTCGCAATTCTTGATCGACATCGATCGTCCGAAGCCCAAATTTCCTGAAATCATTTTTGTTTTGGGTGAGCAGGTATTGCCGCTGCATCTTTTCAGCATCTTGAAATGCACTGGTCAACGCTTCCAAACTCTTGAGCGCTTTCAGATGTTGGGCGATCAGGCGGTTAGTTTCTAAGGTGCGATTAGCGCTCGAAAATGCGATTCCACTCACTGCTAATGCCAGGAAAGTGGCTGCTCCCAGGCTCCCGGCAACGGTTTTGAGAAAGTGAGATTGTTGTTTCATCATGTCTGTCTCGTGCTTAGTTTCGTCGATCTAAGACCGCAGAGGGCGAAGTCCAAATTTTTGAAATACTGCGATTGCCCGATCGCTGCTTAAAAAGTCCAGATACGCCTGCATTTCCTGGAGATGGGGAGAGGTTTTAACCACAGCGGCACCGGAGCGAATTGGCTCATAGAGGTCGGGCGATACGGTGGCTAACACCTTGACCTTGGCAAAGGCTTGGGCTTCTGGCAGAAAGGTAATGCCCACCTCTGCCTCTCCCTGCTCGACGGCTCGCAAGACTTCCCGCACATCCACTTTTGCCCAGACTGCCTTGGACTCCACTGCCTGAAGGAGGCCTAACCGACTCAGAATGGCGTGGGTATATTTGCCAAGCGACAGGTCTTTGTTGCCTATTGCCACCGTTTTGAGGCGATCGCTCGCTAACTCGTGCAAATCAGTCAGTTGCACCGCAGAATCAGCCGCAGCAATCACCACAATATCGGTGGTCACTAACTCCCGACGGCTTTCGGGCAGAATTAGCCCTTGGGCTTGCAACGCATCCAGCGGTGCAATATCGGCGAACCAAACCCCATCAAAAGGTTCTCCCTGGTCAACGGCTGCCCGGATTAAGGCAGCTCCGGCAAATGTCGGATTCAACCAGATATTGGGGTGTTCCTGCTGATAGAGTCGATCGATTTCCTCCACGGCAGTGCGAACCATGCCTGACACAGCCAAATTGAGCGTCACCGCCTGGATTTGGGGTGCCCAGGAGCAACTACCCAGCCAGAGGGTGAGCGTCAAGGAGAAGAAGCACAATGTCAGCCATCGGAGGAGTTTCATATCAGGTTTCGTGAGATTTCAGTTTCTAAGCCCTGGATGGGGCTGTAAATTTCGGAACAGTCACTAGAGCGACTCTCGGTTGTCTTTAATATAAATTCTCTAATATAATTTCTTGGCCATGATACAAACCATTCCATTAATCATCTCGTTCTGAAGTACCTGTAAACCTATTTCAGATAGCCGATCGCACAACCAATTTTTATTGAGCCGCAGTTTTTGGTAAGAACTGGCACTGAATGACCACCGATCGCCCTGTTTTTGATAGAGTAAGTCATGGACTACTACGCTGTTTTCCTGATACTCCAAGAAACAAGTGAGGATTGTAAATTCATCACTTTGTACAGGAATAAAACGCTGAGTTCCATGAAGCTCTGCTGCAACATAATCGCGGAAACTTAAAATCAACATCCCATTCTCAATCAGCGAGCGCTCAATGTCCAAAAGTAATGAATCGACAGCACTCAATGATTCTAGGTGTGTAAGTGTGTCGCCCATGCAAACAATGAGCTGCGCCTGTTCCTGAATATGTTGCGAGAAATTAAGCAGATCGTCGTGAATGGTACGGATGGAAAGATGTTTAGCGCGATCGCGTAACTCTGAAAGTAGGGCCTCACAGAAATCTATAGCTACTACCGAAAAGCCTAATTTCGCTAAAGGAATAGATTGAAATCCTGAGCCTGCACCTAAATCAATGGCTAATCCTCGCGGTGCGGAGTCGATCGCCAATTGACAAAAAAGAGCGTGATTTCGTTCGATCGCTGCTTCAGGATTTCCTGACATCCAACTGTAAACGGCAGCAAGTTGCTGGTTATAGTGGTCTTGTGCTGTGTTCATTATTATGCTATGTTCGATGATTCCTTGAAAAGGAGCAAAATCATTCAATTCGATGGAAACTAAACCACCACTGCCGCCTTTTACGCGGGAAACTGCTAAAACTAAAGTTCAAATCGCAGAAGATGACTGGAATAGTCGCGAGCCAAAACGAGTAGCTTTAGCTTACACCGAAGATTCACCGTGGCGTAACCCTGCCTAATTTTTCAGTGGCAGGTAACAAATCAAGGCTTTATTAAAACGCAAGTGGGCAAAAGAACTAGACTACTCTTTGAAAAATTAACTGGGGAGTTTTACCGACAGCGAATTTCTGTGCGCTTTGAATAGCAGTGGTACGATGTCAGAGTGCGGATTTGTTCCTTGAAATGATCTCAGAATATCAAAGAAAAAAGGAAGAGGGAAGAAAAGAAATCCTCCCACTTTCTCACTCTCCAGGATTGCTTTCGATAGCGAGCGGGAGGATCGCACTTGTATATCATTGATATTTAACCGAATTTGATATAATTTATGTTGGGTAATCGCTTTTAATAACTTTTGTAAGTGGCTGTAAAAGCTTGCCTATTTATTGATAATAGCAAATGTAACAATTGCGGTTTAAAATTTGTCGTAAACTGATGCTTAGCTGAAAAGTTACTATTGATTATTCTGCAAAAGTATAACTTAAAAAAGCTGCAACATGGTTCAGGCATTCGCGGTATCGCCATTGAAGGCGTTCAAGACGAACAGGTTAACCGCACCCCGGAAATGGCGACTATTTTGGGGCAAGCCTTGGTGAGTTGGCTGGTGCAAAAAGTCAATAAATCAGCGGTAGAATTAACGATCGCGATCGGGCGCGACAGCCACCTATCCGGGCCAATCTTAATGCAGCCAGTCATAGCGGGTATCACCTCAGTCGGCAGCCCAGGCTACGACTTTGAAAAGGCTTCAACTCCCGCCAAAAGTTTGAGCATACCTGAACAATTTTTAGAGGAGCCACAGTATGGCTCAAATACTGTGCTTGCTGCGTAAGTTCTGAATATTGCTATTTCCTTGCCGCAGCATTGGATCTGGGGTCTAAAGCGTCTCGCAGCCCGTCGCCCAAAAGATTGAAACCCAGAACAGTCAAGGTAATCAGCAAACCGGGAAACAAAATAGTCCAAGGAGACGAAAGAGCGTATCCGCCCTTAAAAGCATCAGAAAGCATTGTCCCCAACTCAGGAACCGGCGGCTGTGCGCCCAAACCCAAAAAACCCAAACCTGCAGCTTCTAGTGTCGCCGTACCAGTCGAAAGAGTTGCTTGTACAACTAGAGGCGCGAGACTTCCCGGCAAAATGTGGCGAAAAATAATCCGCAAGTCGCTGGCGCCCAAGGCCTTGACAGCCAAAACAAATTCTTGTTCCCGCAGAGACAGCACCATACTGCGAGTTAAGCGGATGTAAATCGGAATTTGCACGAGGCTGACGGCGATAATTACGCTTTGCAGGCTTGGCCCGGTGACGGTAACAACGCCGATCGCCAGTAAAATTGAAGGGAAAGCTAGCAAAATATCGGCCAAGGTGCCGATCGCCATTTCCAGCAACCCCCGAAAATACCCCGCCACCAGCCCCAAAAGCGTTCCCACAATTAAACCCGCACCCACAGAAACCAGGCTGACGACTAAAGAGATCCCCAATCCGTGCCACACCCGCACCAACAAATCTCGCCCCAAACCGTCGGTGCCAAACCAATGTTTAGCGCTAGGAGCCACCAAGCGCGACAAATAATCTCGATCGACCGCCGGATCGTAAGGATAAAGTAGGGGGGCCAACAGTGCCGAGAGCATCAGCGCTAAAGTCAAAATTAAGCCGATTTTCCCCGAAGTCGATCGCCAAAATCGTTGAAAAGCTGGTTGTGGAAATACTAAGTTTTTATTCAATCTTCGATTTTCCATCGAATGCTGTCACCAAAAAACAGAGGACTTGGGCAACTATTAGGATAAATTAACGATCGCGATCGCAGAAATACGTTAACAAGACTTCTTCCGGGAGACCAAAAACTCGGTGCGTGTATTACCGTCCACATCCAATTGCATTTTTCGCGCCAAATGGCGAATGCCTGAGTCCTTCCTTAAAGACCCTTTAAGATATAAAGAACAAGATAAATTTAAAAGCACAATGACATCAATCCTACTCAAAACCTCAGCTCGATCGCCCCTCAACGCCCCAACAATCCGCCATTTCCCCAACGGCCTCACCGTTATAGCCGAACACTTGCCGGTCGATGCTGTTAACCTCAGCGTGTGGCTCAATTTAGGCTCAGCCGTCGAACCCGACGACATTAACGGCATGGCTCACTTTTTAGAACACATGATTTTTAAGGGAACTCCGAGCATTCCCAGTGGCGAATTTGAGCGCGCGATCGAACAGCGCGGCGCTGTCACCAATGCAGCCACCAGCCAAGATTACACTAACTATTACATCACCACAGCTCCTAAAGATTTTGCCGAACTAGCTCCCCTGCAAGTCGATGTGTTGCTCAACGCCAGCATTCCCGACGACGCCTTCGATCGAGAACGGCTGGTAGTCTTAGAAGAAATTAGACGATCGGAAGACAATCCCCGCCGCCGCACCTATCAGCGATCGATGGAATTAGCCTTTGAAGTCCTGCCCTACAAGCGACCGGTACTCGGCCCGACTGCGGTAATCGAACAGTTGACAGCCCAACAAATGCGGGATTTCCACAGCAGCAGATATCAGCCAGGGGCCATGACAGCCGTAGCTGTAGGCAATTTGCCAGTCGAGCAACTAATAGAAATTGTCGCAGACAGTTTTGCAGCAAAAAGCACAGCACAACACAACAAAATAAATGTGCCTGCTGTCGGCAACTTTCACCCAGAATCCCAAATCCTGAACTACGGCCAAGAATCGCCGTTTACAGAAACAGTCCGCCGCGAATTTGTAGACTCTGCCCTTCAGCAAGCCCGACTGATCGTGATGTGGCGAGTGCCAGGTTTCATGGAAATGTCCGAAACTTATGCCCTCGACGTTTTGGCGACAATATTGGGTCACGGCCGCACAACTCGCTTGGTTCAGGATTTGCGGGAAGAAAAAGGGCTAGTCTCGTCAATTTCGGTCAGCAACATGACTCAGCGACTTGGCGGTGTATTCTCAATTTCCGCTCAACTACCGACAGAAAACTTGGCAGCAGTGGAAGCTGCGATCGTCCAACACATCCGCACTCTCCAAACCGAACTGGTGACAGATGCCGAAATTTCCCGCATCCGCACTCAAGTAGCAAATCGGTTTATCTTTGGTAACGAAACTCCGAGCGATCGAGCAAGTTTGTACGGTTACTATCAGTCGATGGTAGGAGATATCGCTCCCGCCCTCAACTATGCCGCCTGCATCCAAGCTCAGACTGCCGAGGATCTCCGAGAAGCCGCCGTCAAATATCTCTCTCCCGACGCGATGGGTGTTGTGGTAATTCGTCCCGACGAAGCATAAATTGGTCGATCGCCTCAACAGGGCAATTCTCCCATCCCTCTGCTTTTGAGCCATCCAACGGCATTCGGCATTCGGCAGAAACAATGTCAACGCGCACCAGGCATTTTTAGTCAATAGTGCGTGAAATTCGATCGGCCCTCGCCTTGAAGGTTTTGTATCAAATAATTAATATGAAGCCTTTAAGGTACGGACGATCGGCAAAATTACCGTAATTTTATGAGACGAGAAAGTGGGAATTATTGACGAGTCAGCAATTTAGTCTAGGGAAGCCGGATGATCGGCGATCGTAATTCTAAAATCTAAAATCTAAAATCTAAAATCTAAAATCGATTGCTCGGCAAAATTACCGTAATTTTATGAGACGATAAACTGGGAATTATGGACGAGCAAGCAATTTAGTCTAGGGAAACCGGATTTATCGGCGATCGTAATTCTAAAATCTAAAATCTAAAATCTAGAATCTAAAATCGATTGACAGGGGCACGCAAGCATGAAATTACAAAACTTTCTCAACTCAAAAATTAGGTACGATGCCAAAGCAATTGCTGCCGACGACGAACTCAGTGGTCAAATTCAAAGCCGCCTCATTGACCTGGGTTTACTGAAGCCTCCCGTAGACGGGGAATTTGGCCCTCTCTCTACTGCTGCACTCCACCGATTTCAAACTCTGATGAAGTGTGGCGAACCGGGTTTTTTGGGAGCAGTCACAGCCAAAAAGCTAATCGAAACCAAACCAGGGGAGATTATCACACCTCCCCTGATCCTGAAAACGCTTAGAGACACGATTTTGAAATCGAAACCGCTGGCGTCTTCTCAACTTCAGGACTCGGAAAAACAAGTAATACCAGCCGGAAAAGAGTTTGAGATCCTGGCTTTTGCTCCGGCTCGCGGTCACATCAGAGTTGCTTTCCGCAACGAGTCTTTCAAAGGTTCAGGAATTTGGTATGTTTTTGGGGCACACGCTCAAATTACTCAAGACAGCGTTCTGTTTTTTCCCAAACCGAATCCCCCAACTGTAAGGCTTGGCATTCCTTACCGATCGCAAATGGATAACTTGAATAATCCTACAGGTTCTTGCAATGTAACTTCATTAGCGATGTGTATGGACTTTTTGAAAGTGCCACGGCGCAAACAAAGCGGGCAATATGAAGACGAACTCTACGAATATGCGATCGCCAAAGGTTACAGTCGCTGGGACCCCTACGATTTAGCAAAGATTGTTAAAGATTACGGCGCTCAAGATTTCTTTACCGAGAATGCAACTATTGATGACGTTCAAGATTGGCTAGCCAGTGGAAATCCCGCTGTCATCCACGGATACTTCACGTCTTTCGGTCACATTATAGTTGTATCAGGCTACGACAGCGAGGGATTCTTCGTTCACGATCCCTATGGTGAGTGGTTCCGAAGTGGCTACGATACAAGTATCAGCGGTGCTTACTTGCACTATACTTACCGCTTAATCCGCAGCCTCTGTATGCCTGACGGCAATTTCTGGGTTCATTTTATCTCAAATCATTGTTAAGAGTCATCAGTCATTAGTCATTAGCTAAGAGATAAGTTGCTTCTGGAATTATTCGGCGATTCAAATCGCTTAATAGTCAAGCGAAGTCGGAGCAGAGGGAGACTAAAAAGTAAAATGGCTATTAAAGATTGATTTGCTATTGCCAATATTTTCTATCACTCATGACTGCTGACTAATGACTAATGATTCTGAATTTTCATGCTCAAATCCAGCCAAGTCGATCGCGTAATCGGAGCACTGGTAGAAATATAGTCAACTCCGGTTTCGGCTACACTTCTAATGGTTTCTAAAGTAACATTGCCGGAAGCTTCAATTTTTACCCGATCGCTCTTTTGGCGAATTATTGCCACTGCCTGCCGCATCAAATCAAAGGACATATTATCTAACATGATAATATCGGCTTTGTGCTGCAAAGCTGTCTCTACCTCAGCCAGAGTTTCGGTTTCGACTTCGATCGTCAGCGGATAGGGGATAGAATTGCGAATTAGGGCGATCGCCTCTGCAATTCCTCCAGCCGCCGCAATGTGATTGTCTTTAATCATCACCGCGTCATCTAATCCCATCCGGTGATTGCAAGCACCGCCGACTTGAGTCGCGTATTTTTCCAACAATCTCAACCCCGGCGTTGTCTTGCGCGTATCCACCAATTGCACTGGCAAATCGGCAATTTTGTCAACATATTTCTGAGTTAAAGTAGCGATGCCGCTCAAACGCATTGCCAAGTTTAATGCTACTCTTTCTCCGGTTAGCAGCGCATCGAAATTGCCGGAAATCTCGGCGATTACTTCTCCTTTTTCGCACAGTTTCCCTTCCGGTACTTGGGGGATGAAACTGAGGCCGCTGTCTAAAAGTTTAAAGGTGCGATCGGCAATTGGCAATCCGGCAATGACTCCAGCTTCTTTGACAATCCATTTAGCCGTACCCTGGATGCTGTTTGCGGGAAATAAGGCCGATGTTGTGCGATCGCCCCTACCGATATCTTCTAGTAGCCAGTTGTGCAATAGCGAGTCTAAAACTATCCAAGGCGGTAATATTGCTGTCATGTTTTTGTCGGTTGTTATATCAAGATCATATCTACTAGGAAGAATAGTCGATCGGGCGATTTTAGGCAAGTTGCAAAATAATCTGGCCACGCAGATGTTTTTGTTGGCTTAATTATAGTTTGCTCAACAGACGCAGTTTTGTAGTCAATCACCTGTTGACAAAGTTGGGTGTCGCTGATTTAATAGAGTGAGTTTGCTTTGTCGCAAGGAAAATTGGCGCCAAAGAAACAAGCTCATCTGATTTATGAGCAAGCACAGGCTTTGGGGTGGGCCACTAGGGCTAAGGGTAAGTTTGCTAGTAAATTTGGAAGTAACGAACTTGATAAATTAGAGTTCGGATTAGATTATTTCGCCTAAAAACTACATTCAAGCTACAAATACTCAGTTATGACTCACCTAAATATTTCTTCTCTCAACCGTCGCTCTTTTCTTAGTTATGTTGCTTTAGGTACTTTGGGTTTATTGACAAAAGACTTGCTTAATCCAGCTAGCGCTATGGCTGATAGCGAGGGATTAGGCAAAAATTTCTCTACCTTGGAGAACTATCATATTTTTGTTCCTTATACCACAGCCCGAGTAGGAGGAAAGCAAACTTTTACTTTGCGCTCGGGAGAACCTTGTCCGGTGGAAATTCCCTCCAAAGCTCAAGATAGGCAAGAGATTACCATCAAAGGGCGCGGTCAAGAAGGTAAAGATATTACTGTAGTTTTGCATACATTATACGATCGACAACTCGGAATAAAAGAGGAAATTTATCAAGAAATTGACAAAAATACGCAATTTGTCGAAGAAGCAAGCAAAGCGAAATGCAAATTTGTTTACGAGCAAGTTGAAGATGGTGAGTATATTGACGATCTGATCGCCTTGGATTTTCTTGATTATGTGATATCGTCCTCAAAGCTAGACAACAAAATTAAAGAGCGCTACCAAATCGCCAGTACCAATTCACGCTTACTCGGAATTGAGCAAGCCATTGAATCGACCTTGGCTCAATCTAAACTGACTGAGGCAAAGAAGAAACTAATCAGAGGAACTTCTGCATACGTCCGCGCCGGCGAACCTGTTCCTGACTTTAAGGCACTCACAGATATTTACTCAATGGTTGCCGCTTCTGCACTGCCTTTAGAA
Source organism: Microcoleus sp. Pol7_B2 (assembly GCF_036701035.1). Classification (NCBI taxonomy): domain Bacteria; kingdom Bacillati; phylum Cyanobacteriota; class Cyanophyceae; order Oscillatoriales; family Microcoleaceae; genus Microcoleus; species Microcoleus sp. Pol7_B2. The sequence continues at coordinate 67,135 of NZ_JAUBQB010000010.1, forward strand.
ATCAAGCAGAACTACTCTTTAGCCATTGCCAACTCAAGAGCCTTAACAGTTGATTTTATTCTGGTCAAACAGATTACTGAAAGCCAATTGACTGATGAACAAAAGAAAAATTACCAGTCAACTTATCAGCAGGTGCGCGATGGCAAGACAGTAGAAGATACAGCAACTTTGAAGTCGCTAGACTCCTTCATTGACAAAGCCAAAATCCCAGAAAATGCTAAAGCTGTTTACTCGATAGCAAGGAAACAAAATTTAGATAGTCAAATGGCTTCTGCTGAAAAAGCCTATGATTTTGTCCAAACTGTTAAAGTATTGAAAAAGAAACTGACGGATGCTAAAGACAAAGGAGCAGCAATTGTTCCACAAGCTACGAGAGTGTTTAGTACACTTGGAGTAGAAACAGCTACGGGTGTTAGTATTAGTAGTTTATCAGGAGCGGCTGCAACCAACGCGACTTTAGCTGTTTTAGGTGGTGGTTCTGTCGCATCTGGTGGTTTAGGAATGCTAGGTGGTTTAGCAGTAGCAACAGGAGGAGCAGCGCTAATAGGAGCCGCAGGACTGCTGTCTATTGCGTTAGTTTCAGAAATGGATAGCGAAGACCAAAAAAATCTGGGAATTGCAATTGGTACAGGAACAATCGCCGGTGCTGCAACTGTTTTAGCTGCTTGGACTGCTGCGAGTGCTTTGGGAGTAGCCGGTACATTGTCCGGTGCTGCTGCTATTACTGCCACTATTTCGGCTCTTGGTGGACTCAGTTTAATCACGGGCGGTTCTGCTCTTGTTGCATCGGGTACTGCATATATGATTTGGTTATTGCTCAACAAATCTGAAAAGACTCGCGATTCATCTGAAAAGACTCGCGATTCATCCGTGCTGCACCAGTTAGAAACTCGAACCTACACCTATACTGAAGATATAATTCCCCGTTATTGGGGAGAATTTTTTTCACAAAAGAAGGATGTAATTCCAAAATATGGCATTAAAGATGGATTTTCTGCTCCTAATATTCCATTAGATAAACTGTCAAACGCGCTGTCTTCATGGCTCTCTCTTGACTCGGGAGAAAAAGTAATCGCTTTGATAAACAACAGTGCTTTTAAGGATGCAAAAGAGGGGGTTGTATTTACAAACGCAAAAATGGCTTGGAAAGTATTTCTAGTTTCCAAATCTGATTCAATTAACTATGAAAACTTAGCAAAATTTGTCAAGGCGGAAAGCAAATTAACTTCACTGCTATCAGACCCGAACCAGAAACAGGAATTGTCTAAGTTGAAAAAAATAGTAGATATTTTGTCAGACGAGAAATACTCTACCAATTTATCTAAGTTGCAAGAGTTAGTAGCTATAGTGGGGAGTGACCAAAACTTATCGGATCTGGTTTCTAATGAGAAGTATAAAAACAAGTTGCCAAAATTAAAAAATGCAGTAGCTATTTTATCAGACGAGAAGTACAGTCAGAACTTGTCTAAGTTGAAAGATGTTGTAGATCTCTTATCTAATGAACCTGAGTTAGTAAAATTTTTCTCGTCGCAATTGGTGTCACAGCTATCTGACAAGAACTATACCAATGACTTGTCTAGGTTAAAAAAGGTAGTAGATACGTTTCAAAACGAATCTGACAAGGACAATTTCACTAAATTGCTTCGACAAATTGGTCAAGAATATAGCACAGTTTAGGCAGCAACTTTTGCCCGCGATTCTGGCTATGAGGAAGGCAGAAGGAGCTCGCCCACTATTGACTGCTAAAATTAAGGGCGATCGCTTGTTATGATTGTATTAAAATAAAAACGTCTGCAATGGGCAATTATGATGAGTATTTGTGATATTGCGATCGCCCTTATTGCAGCCACTTCCAGAATCATTCTTGCCAGAAGTCAGCGACTTCATCGACTTTGTGATGCACAAGCATCAAAATAGAATAGCTGAACCCAAACTCCCAGACGATATTGCCACAGCTTGGGCAAAATAGTTCGAGGAAGTCGATCGCTTATAAGTAATGACTAATGGCCCGATAGCGAATTTAAGCTACACTAAAAGCTATAGCAGTTCATCTAACTCAAGAGCAGGGCGAGACTTTACGGTGGATAACTAGCGCTGAGGGGAAGTTTGCACGAAAGTGGAATTCGGATAGTGATGCTAATGTAGAATACAAATAGAATACAAAAAAGATGTTCGGCGTTTGCGGGTAACATTGGAACGGGCGGGGTGACTATCTACTGCGGGGTTCTGCACGATTTAGGTAGAGCCTTTAGAAAAGCGTAAATTCAAGACGTAAACGCTGTCAGGGAAAACCTATCCTAAACATAGGAGTTTTCCGTTTTCAAACTCAAAGGCTTAAAATGAGCAAATAGGGGTACTGGGTCAAGCAAATCTCCTGTACCGCTAGAGAAGGTTATATGGTGCAGCAGAGTTTAGGACAACGGTTATCCAGTCTCAGAGTTGGGCAAAAGATCGGTTTAGGATACGCCCTTGCTCTCAGCATTGCCGTGTGTGGAACAATTGCTGGTTTTGGAGTTGGGCGTTACTATCAAAAACAGGCTGAAGAGCAAGAAGAACACGTACGCAACGAAGTGGAACTTCTACAGCGCCTACAATCTCGTGTTCTCCAAACCCGAACCCACCAACAACAACTCATCCCTCTAGCCCAATATCCAGAAAAATTTCAAGATGAATATGCTCACTTACTGAAGCATAAAGCTGAAATCGAAGAAATTTGGGCTGAACTTAAGACATTTGTAGCAAAGCCTTCGACCCTAAAATATGATATACATCAACCAAGAATTCCAGCCTTCTTGCAAACCTATGACCGCGTACCACAACGGTACTCACAGGAATTAGAACACCGAGTTGAACAAATTCGCAACCTGAATTTGGCATTACCCGCTGATGTTGAGCAAGCCCAAGCGCTGATTTTGGAATTTACCAACAGCGATTTGGCGCTTGAATTTGACGGTATCTCCGATGATTTGGTAGGTTTAATTGACCGAGCTTACCAAGAACTTGAAGAAGCAGAAAGCGGGCAACAACAAGCAAACGCAGTTTCAGAGAAAATTGTGGCTGCGAGCATTGGATTGTCTGTTGCGATCGCCATTCTTTTAGCCGTTTTGACCAGCCGAGCAATTGCCCAACCCATTCAAGCTCTTACCAGCGTTGCCCGACGAACTACTGAAGAATCTAATTTTGAGTTACAAGCAACTGTTGAGCAAGATGATGAAATTGGAACGCTTGCTAATGCTTTTAACCAATTAATTCGCGCTGTTCAACAACTGTTACACCAACAGAAAACAGCCAACAAACAACTGGAAAACTACAGCCAAACGCTTGAATCTCAAGTCAAGGTAAGAACCCAAGAACTCAGCGACAAAAATACGCAGTTGGAACAACTCTTAGAGGCACTGCAACGCACTCAGGTTCAAATGGTGCAAAGCGAAAAGATGTCTGCTTTGGGGCAAATGGTGGCAGGGGTGGCACACGAAATCAACAATCCAGTCAACTTCATTCACGGCAACCTGACTCATGTGCAGGAATACGCCCACAATTTATTAGGTTTGGTGCAACTCTACCAGAATTACTATCCCGACCCAGCACCCGAAATCCAAGCTGAGGCGGAAGATATTGAGATGGAGTTTATCCAAGCCGATCTACCTAAAATCCTCGACTCCATGAAAGTCGGCACGGATCGCATTCGCCAGATTGTTTTGTCACTCCGCAACTTTTCACGAATGGATGAAGCTGACTTCAAAGCGGTTGATATTCATGAGGGGATTGATAGTACGTTGTTGATTTTGCAGCATCGCTTGAAAGATAAACCAGAGCGTCCAGCGATTCAAGTAATTCGTGATTATGGTAATCTACCGCTAATAGAATGCTATCCCGGTCAAATCAATCAGGCGTTTATGAACATCCTGGCCAATGCCATTGATGCGCTGGAAGAAGCCAACGTCAAACGAACCTATCAGGAGATCAAGGAAAATCCCAACCTGATTACCATTCGGACTGCCATGATTGATTCAAAGTGGGTAAAAATTGCAATTTCTGATAACGGAATGGGAATGTCTGAATCTGTTCAGAAACGCCTCTTCGATCCATTCTTCACCACAAAGTCTGTCGGTAAGGGAACGGGCCTGGGGCTGGCGATTAGCTATCAGATTGTCACTGAGAAACATGGCGGTAAGTTAGATTGCTTCTCAATACCTGGTGAGGGAACCGAGTTTGTCATTCAGATCCTTGCCCACCAGCAAATCCGCGATCCGGTCTAACAAAATGCGCCCCACCACCGAAAGGTTTTCTGTTAGGCTTTTGAGGTGATCTGCTATGAGGTTTTAGTTGTAATATTCACTTTCTCTTTGCGCCTAACTCCCCAAAAAACTAAAGCCCTTTTCCTTTGTTGCGGGAAAAGAGCTTTAATTTATTATTAACCTGGCACTGAGCTATTTTACCGGGCAGTGACCCGCCGAGTATCTTCGCCATAGCAACGTTTAACAACCGAGTTCGGGATGGATCGGAGTGGTTCCATTACATCATAAGCACCAGGAAAGCTTTGAAAACTTTTTATCCTGTGTCTGCGTTTAGTTTGATGCTAAGCTTGATGCGCTGCATCTCTTTCGCTCGACTTAATTACTGTATCAACTTTGCCTTTGTCTGTCAACCCCAAAGTCAAAACTTTTTTTCGAGCGCCCGAAACCGATGGAATTATCGGGGTTTGAGGCCGGGTTTGGGTGCGCGGCCGATCGACCTTTAACTCACAAATCTAAAAACGTCGCATCCACACCCTGCTCTCTGCGAATTTTCCCGTCCTTCACAAACCACGCCACGACCTGCTTAACTGTTAATTGTTCGATCGCCCTTTCGGCTTCCATCGCAACTTGCCTCTCATGCCACAAGGACGCAACGACCAAATTCGTAAAAAAGTTTTCCTCTCCTCGCATCAAGTTCGATCGACCCAAAATCTGCTGCTGGCCCAAAATATTGAGATTTCTACAAAGGGCTCAAGACGAGCTGTTGTTTAGATGAGTAATAACTCCCCAAAAAACTAAAGCCCTTTTCCGTTGTTGCGGGAAAAGAGCTTTAATTTATTATTAACCTGGCACTGAGCTATTTTACCGGGCAGTGACCCGCCGAGTATCTTCGCCATAGCAACGTTTAACAACCGAGTTCGGGATGGATCGGAGTGGTTCCATTACATCATAAGCACCAGGAAAGCTTTGAAAACTTTTTATCCTGTGTCTGCGTTCAGTTTGATGCGCTGCATCTCTTTCGCTCGACTTAATTACCTTATCAAGTTTTCCTTTGTCTGTCAACCCCAAAGTCAAAACTTTTTTTCGAGCGCCCGAAACCGATGGAATTATCGGGATTTGAGGCCGGGTTTGGGGGTGAGACCGATCGACCTTTAACTCACAAATCCAAAAACGCCACCTCGGTTCCCTGTTCTGTGGGAATTTTCCCGTCCTTCACAAACCAAGCCACAACCTGCTTAACTGTTAATTGTTCGATCGCCCTTTCGGCTTCCATCGCAATTTGCCTCTCATGCGGCAAGGACGCCACCACCCTATTCGTAAAAAAGTTTTCCTTCCTGGCATCAAGTTCGAGCGACCCCTAATCTGCTGCTGGCCCAAAATATTGAGATTTCTACAAAACTGGCACCAAAGACATCTTCAACAATTCTTGTGGGAAATAGGGGTTAGACATCCGGTGGCCCTAGACGAGCTTTTGTTTAGATCAGTAATAACTCCCCAAAAAACTAAAGCCCTTTTCCGTTGTTGCGGGAAAAGAGCTTTAATTTATTATTAACCTGGCACTGAGCTATTTTACCGGGCAGTGACCCGCCGAGTATCTTCGCCATAGCAACGTTTAACAACCGAGTTCGGGATGGATCGGAGTGGTTCCATTACATCATAAGCACCAGGAAAGCTTTGAAAACTTTTAATCCTGTGTCTGCGTTTAGTTTTATGCGCTGCATCTCTTTCGCTCGACTTAATTACCTTATCAAGTTTTCCCTAGTCTGTCAACCCCAAAGTCAAAACTTTTTTTCGAGCGCCCGAAACCGATGGAATTATCGGGGTTTGAGGCCGAGTTTGGGGGTGCGGTCGATCGACCTTTAACTCACAAATCCAAAAAAGCCGCCTCGGTTCCCTGTTCTCTGCGAATCTTCCCGTCCTTCTCAAACCACGCCACGACCTGCTTAACTGTTAATTGTTCGATCGGGATCTCGGCTTCTGTCGCAATTTGCCTCAAAGGCCGCAAAGACGCCACCACCAAATTCGTAAAAAAGTTTTCAAAACTAGCATCAAGTTCGATCGACCCTTTAATGCTCTCATCATTCTTAATCCAATCCATCACCTGCCCATTAGTCACCTCAGCCACCGGCAAACCAGTCTCTCCAGAAATTTGCTTGAGCACCCTCAAAGCATAAATTGCCACCCGCGCCGAAAACTTTTCCTTGGACGACAGCAGCGCCATATCAACTTCGGCACACTCTTCCGGCTTTAAAAAATCTGCTAGCGGTTCCATATATTAAAAATTGGTAATTGCTAATCGGTAATTGGTAATCCCTGACATCCGTGACATCCGTTGCACTCATCCGTTGCCGAACTTTCATCCGTGACATCCGTTAAATCCGTTAGAAAATCCGTTGCCGAACTTCTTCCTTCTTCCTTGCAATCAAATAACCGCAGCGGTGTTCCCCATTAATAATCGAGTGAGTCCGCTCCACAATACAATCCGGCAAAACCGCTGCAAACATTTCCAACTCATTACCGCACACACTCGGAAAAGTTTCAGCAACATTAGAAATCGCGCAGTTGTGTTCCATCAACACAAATCGATCGTCCAAACCAGCGCGATCGCAGATCCCAACCTCTACAGATTCTACAGGATAACACTCAGCCATATAACCTTCAGCCCTGCGGAGTTCCACCAACTTAGTCACCCGTTCTTGCAGCGAACCCGCACCCACTAGCCGCCGGTAGTCCGTAGCTTTGCGCTGCCACTGTTTTCGCAGGATAGTAATCACTTGCTCGCGGCCGACGGTTTCCGCCAAAGTATCCAGGAAAGAGACTGCAAAATCACCGTAACGATTCGGGAATCGATCGCGCCCCAGACTGGTAAGCTCATAAATGTGCTGCGGCCGCCCCATCCCAGCCTGAACCGACTGATACTGAATCAGCCCCTCCGCTTCCAAATCCTTCAAGTGACGGCGAATCGCCTGCGGACTGATATCCAAAGACTCCGCCAACTCAAGAGCCGTCCCCTGCCCCCCCTTGAGCAAATATTGCAGGATGTCTTGTTTCGTGGAAGTCTGCTGAGTAGTCTCCATCATCTTCACAAAAAATTATTAATTTGACTTTGACAATATCACTGTTGTTAATGTAGCTTAAAATATACTAAAGCAACAAATCAGTTGTTTTACTTACCAGAGCAGCCCCCAGAACTGGCCGGGCCCCCGACAGTTCAGCGTCTGCCATCTTTGAGAGACTTATCCAGAACACTCGAAAGCACAAAATTAATGAGCTCTACAGTCACAACCCTAGTCAACCAGCCCTACAAATACGGTTTTGTCACCGACATCGAGTCAGACACCATCCCCCGCGGCTTGAGCGAAGATGTAGTCCGCCTGATTTCCGCCAAGAAAAACGAACCGGAATTCATGCTGCAATTCCGCCTCAAAGCATACCGGCAGTGGTTGAAAATGACCGAGCCCACCTGGCCCCACGTCAACTATCCCGCGATCGACTACCAACAAATTATCTACTATTCCGCGCCCAAACAAAAGCCCAAAAAGCTCAACAGTTTGGATGAAGTTGACCCGACACTCCTAGAAACCTTCGAGAAACTCGGCATTCCCCTCTCCGAACAAAAACGGCTCGGAAATGTCGCCGTTGACGCCGTTTTTGACAGCGTTTCAATTGCCACAACCTTTAGAGAAAAACTAGCCAAAGACGGCGTTATATTCTGTTCCATCTCAGAAGCCGTCAAAGATTATCCCGAACTAATAGAAAAATATCTCGGCAGCGTTGTACCAGTGGGCGACAACTTTTTCGCAGCCCTCAACTCAGCCGTATTCAGCGACGGTTCCTTTGTTTACATTCCAAAAGGCGTCAAATGTCCGATGGAATTGTCCACCTATTTCCGCATCAACAACGGAGATTCCGGCCAGTTCGAGCGCACCCTAATTGTTGCAGAAGAAAACAGCTCAGTGTCTTACCTAGAAGGCTGCACTGCGCCGATGTTTGACACCAATCAACTGCACGCCGCCGTCGTGGAATTGGTAACAATGGACAATGCCGACATCAAATACTCCACAGTGCAAAACTGGTACGCCGGCGACGCCAACGGCAAAGGCGGCATTTACAACTTCGTGACGAAACGGGGCTTGTGTCAGGGAGTTAATTCTAAGATTTCTTGGACACAGGTAGAAACCGGTTCCGCAATTACTTGGAAATACCCCAGTTGCGTGTTAGTCGGCGACAACTCGGTAGGCGAATTCTACTCGGTAGCGCTGACAAATAACAAGCAGCAAGCTGACACCGGCACCAAAATGATCCACGTTGGTAAAAACACTCGCAGCACGATTATTTCTAAGGGAATTTCTGCGGGAAATTCATCCAACAGCTATCGCGGCTTGGTGAAAATGGGGCCTAATGCTAAAGGCTCTCGCAATTACTCTCAGTGCGATTCCATGTTGATTGGGGATAACGCTCAAGCGAATACTTTCCCTTATATTCAAGTGCAGAACCACACTGCTAAAGTGGAACACGAAGCTTCTACTTCTAAGATTGGAGAAGAGCAATTGTTCTTCTTCGCACAGCGGGGAATTTCCGCAGAAAATGCTATTTCGATGATGATTAGCGGTTTCTGTAAAGATGTTTTCAATCAGTTACCGATGGAATTTGCGGCGGAAGCTGATAAGCTGTTGAGTCTGAAACTGGAAGGAAGTGTCGGATAATTTTCGCTGCCAAGAAACCCTTCCAGGCCGAGTCCATTGGTGACAACTTAAGCTCCCCGTCCGCCAGGGAATGAATTCCTTGGCTAATAGCTAAACTCCTCTAAACAGGACTAATGAGTTTAAAAATTTTCTTCTCAGTCCTCTTCAGAGGAATTTAGCTTTGAGACAGGGAATTCATTCCCTGGCGGACTATCGGTTTAACGTTAATTGGTCACCAAGGGACAGAGCCTAGGAACGAGAAGAAAAAACTGTAAAGTGCATTGAGGAAAAGGACAAAAATAGATGATTGTAGAAAATAGTCAAGTGGTGCTATCCGTCCGCGATTTAACGGCGAATGTGGAAGATACCCAAATCCTTAAGGGTTTGAATCTGGAAATTAAATCGGGTGAAATTCACGCGATTATGGGCCCGAACGGTTCGGGAAAAAGCACTTTATCCAAGATATTAGCCGGTCATCCTGCTTATACGGTAACGGGGGGAGAAGTTACTTTTTTGGGTCAAAATTTGCTGGAATTACCGCCAGAAGAACGCTCTCTGGCTGGTGTATTCCTAGCGTTCCAATATCCTTTAGAAATTCCCGGCGTTAGCAATCTGGATTTTTTGCGCGTGGCTTACAATTCTCACCGCAAACATCGCGGCTTGGAAGAATTGGATGCTTTTGATTTCCAAGATTTAATCGAGGACAAGCTGGATATTGTCAAGATGAATGATTCTTTTTTAGGCCGCAGCGTAAATGAGGGTTTTTCCGGCGGCGAGAAAAAGCGGAATGAAATTTTGCAAATGGCGCTGTTGGAACCGAAATTAGCTATTTTAGATGAGACTGATTCGGGTTTGGATATCGATGCTCTCAAGATTGTCGCCGGCGGTGTGAATCAGTTGTCAACTGCTGAAAATTCGATGTTGGTGATTACTCACTATCAGCGGTTGCTGAATTACATTATTCCTGATTTTATTCACGTCATGGAAGCCGGCAGAATTATCTTGACTGGCCCGAAAGAGTTGGCGCTGGAATTGGAAGAACGCGGTTATGACTGGGTTGTGGAAGAGGAAGCAGCAGGAGTAGGCGCGCGATGATAATGAATACGCAAGTTGCTAGTAGGGAAATGTTTTTGACTGATTTGGTGAATCAGTGTGAAAAGTTGGGCGCTGCTCATCTCAAAAGTTCTCTTTACGGGTTGGATGATTTGCGCGATATTGCAACTCAATACGTGCTTTCTTCTCATTTTCCGACAGTGAAGGATGAAGAATGGCGTTTTACTGATTTGTCGCCGCTGTTACAAATCCCGTTGCATTTGCCGACCAGCAATCAGTCAGAAATTAAGCTGTCTGATATTACGATGCCTGTGAAAGACAAGGCAGATTTACCTTTAAGATTGGTCTTTGTCAATGGTTTTTATGCGCCGCATTTATCAACGCTGAATTTGCCGAATTTGCCAATCGACTTTTACGCAGGTAATCTATCCAATGTACCCGAAAAATATCAAGGGCGCATCAGCGATGTTTTGAGCAAGCACAGACAGCAAACCGAGGTGTTTACGGCGCTGAATACTGCGGGTTTGGCGGATTCTGCGGTGGTGTTCGTGCCGGCCAATATGTCGATCGACCTTCCGATTCACTTGCTGTTCCTGACAGCGCCCGGTGCATCTCCCACGATGTGTCAGCCGCACTGCTTAATTATAGCTGAGCCTGGAAGCAGCATGACCCTGGTTGAGGATTACGCAACTATCGGTAATGTCGCTGCATTTACGAATGCTGTAACCGATGTTGTTGTCGGCGAAAACGCTACTGTGAATCATGTTCGGCTGCAGCGGGAAGGTGGAGAGGTTGTTCATATCGGCAAAAGTGCGATCGAGCAATCTCGCAATAGCCATTATACTAGCCATGCTATCAGCTTGGGAGGCAAAATATCGCGGCACAATTTAGAAGTATTTCAGCGCGGAGAAGGCACTGAAACCACACTCAACGGCTTAACCGTAGTTTTTGGCGAACAGTTATCAGACACTCACAGTTTGATCGATTTCAATCACCCCCACGGTACAAGCCGCCAATTGCACAAGTGCATTATCGGTAACAAAGCTCGCGCTGTATTTAACGGCAAAGTTTTCGTTCGCAAAGCCGCACAATTGACCGATGCAGGACAGTTAAGCCGGAATTTGTTGCTGTCGCCGAGAGCTCGCGTAGATACCAAACCGCAGTTAGAAATTGTCGCCGACAACGTTAAATGTTCCCACGGTGCAACTGTCAGCCAGTTAGAAGATGATGAACTTTTCTACTTGCAAAGTCGCGGTTTAGATTTAGAGAGAAGTCGCTATTTGCTAATCGATGCTTTTGCGGCGGAAATGCTCAATCAATTACCAATTCTGGGCGTGGCGAAAATGCTTTCTACCTGTGTGGCTATCCAAGGATAAAAGAATCACCCAGAGGCTAGAAGCCTGTTCCAAAAACATTAAATGTTCTTGTGGGGTGGGCTTCTAGCCCGCCCAAAATCAGCAACAACCGCGCCCAAATCATTATTACCTTCTGACATTTATGACACTTATTCAAGAAAAAACACTTGCATCAAAAGTGCGTGGCGACTTCCCAATTTTGAATGAAAAAGTCAACGGTAAACCGCTAGTTTATTTAGACAATGCAGCTACTTCTCAAAAACCTCTAGCTGTCATCAATGCTTGGCGCGACTACTACGAGAAATACAATTCTAACGTCCACCGGGGAGCTCACACTCTCAGCGCCAAAGCGACTGATGCTTACGAAGCTGCTAGAGACAAAGTTGCGGCTTTTGTGAATGCGGCGTCGCGGCAAGAAATTGTCTATACTCGCAACGCCACCGAAGCGATTAATTTGGTTGCTTATTCTTGGGGCTTGAGCAATCTGCAAGCTGGAGATGAAATTATTCTGTCAGTGATGGAACACCACAGCAATCTAGTTCCCTGGCAAATGATTGCTCAAAGAACTGGTGCGGTACTGAAGTTTGTCGAGTTAACGGAAACTAACGAGTTTGATTTGGAACAGTTTAAAACGCTGATTTCCCATAAAACTAAATTGGTGTCAACCGTTCACGTTTCTAATACTTTAGGCTGCATCAGTCCAGTCAAAGAAATCTGTGAAATTGCCCACAGTTTCGGCGCGAAAGTTTTAATAGATGCTTGCCAAAGCGTGCCGCACATGATAGTAGACGTGCAAGCAATAGATTGCGATTGGCTGGTTGCTTCCGGTCACAAAATGTGCGCTCCGACAGGCATCGGTTTTCTGTACGGTAAACTGGACTTGCTGAGAGAAATGCCTCCGTTTTTCGGCGGCGGCGAGATGATTGCTGACGTGTTTCTCGATTATTCCACCTATGCCGATTTGCCGCACAAATTTGAAGCCGGCACGCCTGCAATCGGCGAGGCGATCGCCCTTGGTGCAGCAATCGATTATCTTAGTAACATTGGCATGGATAAGATTCACGCTTGCGAAGCTGAATTGACTGCTTATATGTTCCAGCAATTGCGGCAAATTCCCGAGATCAAAATTTACGGGCCACAACCAGACAGCAACGGCGAAGGTAGGGCAGCTTTGGCGGCATTTACAGCAGGAGAAATTCACCCTCAAGACTTGTCTACCATGTTAGATCAGGAGGGGGTCGCGATTCGTTCCGGGCATCACTGCACGCAAGCTTTGCACCGCTATTTGAACGTTTCATCTACTGCCAGAGCGAGTTTGTATTTTTACAATACTCGCGAGGAGATTGATGTGTTTGTGAAAGCGTTGAAAGAGATGATCGACTTTTTTGCTGGGATTATGGGATAATTTGGTGAGGTGGGCAAATGCCCACCTTGTTAGAACATCGTTTGCCTTTGCAGATCGGAATATCTCGTGAAAATAGTTGAGTATTATAGTTTAATAATACAACCACTAAAAACATGAATCAATATCCTATTATCCTCTTGCCAGACCCTGTTATTCAAGCTCTGGATGCAGTTCCATTTACATGGAAATTTAGTGAACCAAAACCTTTACCTCCTAGTTATAAGCCCCAACCAATTGATGTATTTTTGTTTTTTTATAAATCTCTCCCATTAATTATTCCTTTTGCAACTATTTCTCTGATTACCAGTAGAAATATTATCATCACTGTCTATATTTCTCTAGGGAGAATTTTTGTTACTGCCTTGAACTTCTGGCAACAACAAATGTCTTACTTACGAACACTTAATCCATACAAGCAACAAATGCGCGATTATAAAGATTTGTTAGAAGAATGGCAAAAGCGTGAGATTCAGCATAAACGGCAGATAGCAGAATCCCAAAAACCTGAAAAAATAAAACAGTATCGCTATCAAATAATTAAAGACATTATCATAAAAACCGTCCCTCCTGAAGGCAGAATTGTCAGTACAAAGTCTCAGTGGCTTGAAAGTAAATTTTATAAGAACTTACAGCAATTATTTACCCATAAAATTTATAACAATTTAATCATCCAAAAATCCCACTCCTATCAACCTTACTGTATAGAAATTTCTTATTTTGATAAATTAACAAATTTACGTATTGATATAACTATTGATAAACCTTATCACTATGAAACCGGTGAGCCTAAAAATTACGAAGTGCTTGTCCAAGAAAATCAGCGCCATCAACTCTTTTTAGAAAAAGGATGGATAGTCATTAGATTTGCTGAGGAGCAAGTAGTGTGTTGGCCACAAAGCTGTTGTCGGGTAATAGCCGAAGTAATCAATCAAATAATAGGTACACCAATTCCCGAGGAATTGACAACTCTAGAAACTTTACGACCTATCCAGCAATGGAATGAATTTGAAGCACGACAAATGGCACAGGAGCGCTATAGAAATAATTATTTAATTTAGCGCTCGCCCTTTTTTTGACCGCAGATGAAGGCAGATGAACACGGATGAACGCGGATGAAGAAGAGAGTGAGCGCACCCCAAATATAATCAGGTGAGAATGTTTGTGTTAAACCTATCAGCAGAAAATTAGGTTTGCAACCAGGATGAAGGTGATTTAATAGAAAGTCCTAATTGGAACCCAATAGAACAAGGTATCCGCGAGTTAAATGTGACAACTAAAAATTTAGTTACCTTGGGTGCAGATGACGAGTGTTATATGAGCATTGGCGGAGGTGAATCCGGCAAATATATTGTTAACGTAACTTTTGATAACGTTAGGTTCCCTAATTTAGTAGATCCCTCAAAACTCGATGCAATAGAAAAGCTAGTTGTCGGCGGACAAGAAGGTAATTATTCCGCCAGAATGTGTGTAAAATTAGAGACGCCTCTGTTGGCAGATATAGTCATTTCAAATAAGTATGAGACTTTTAAAAAATGAGGTAAAATGAAAAAAAATCGTTAACCAGTTAGGAAATGTCTTACAGCATAGATTTGAGAAAAAGAGTAGTGGACTATGTAGAAAATGGCGGTCGTATCGCCCAAGCTGCTGTCCTATTTAAGGTAGGAAGAGCAACGATATATCGGTGGCTCGGTCGGTCAGACCTTCAAGCTACAAAGGTAAAAAGACGTAAGAGAAAACTAGATTGGCAGGCATTGGAAAAGGATGTTAAAGAGAATCCAGATGCCAGATTAATCGACAGAGCCAATAAGTTTGGAACCAGACCCAGTGCCATATCTTATGCTCTTAAAGAAATGAAAATTACCCGAAAAAAAAAGAACTTCGTTACCAGGAGAGAAACCGAGAAGAAAGAATGAAATACTACTCTCATCTCAGAGAATTGATTAAAGTATGTGGAAGTCAAAGTCTGGTTTTTGTTGATGAATCAGGATTTGAGCCGTTTTTAGATTGTGCTTATGGCTGGTCAAAAAAAGGAAAAAAAATCTGGGGTGAAAAGTCCGGCAAACGGGGAACAAGAGAAAATTTAGTAGCTGGAAGACGGAAAGGAAAAAAGGACTTAATTGCCCCAATGGTTTTTACGGGAAGCCTCAATGCAGAAGGCTTTGAAGGGTGGTTATCTTTATATTTATTACCCTCTCTAACAAAGCCATCTATATTAATCATGGATAATGCACCGATTCATCGAAAAACAGCCATTCGAGAACTGGTAGAGGAAACGGGTCATCAAGTTCTTTTTCTCCCGAAATATTCTCCCGACCTGAACGATATTGAACACGATTTTAGTGCCTTAAAGCGAGGCAGAATGTATGCTCCTCCTGGCACATCTTTAGATGAACTCATCTGTGCCTACTGCGCTCAATAGTGTCTCTTTTTTATTGGAAATGACTATAAAACATTTACAGCATCAGGAAAACTCGATATTTCACTGTCTTGGGAAGAAGAGAAAGCATTAGTAATGCTGTAATAAAACAATATTTCGCTGTCTTGGGAAGAAGAGAAAGCATTAGTAATGCTGTAATAAAACAATATTTACCACAATCTAAGTGAAGTGCGCTCGCCCTTTATTCATTAGATGTATTGTGGGACAGGCGTCCCACCTGTCATTCATCAGTGAGAAGAAAGTGAAGGATGCGATATCAGCAATTACGTACAGACTCTATATCTAGGGTGAACACTGACGACATTAACCCTACATATAGTGTAATAATTAAATTATTTAGTAAATCCTGAATCTATTTTTTTTTGTAGTATATCTAGTTAGATATTGTGTAACTTACAGAGGTTAACAATGAAACCTTCAGAACCGGAATCAGTACAATCTAGCTTCTTTGATGAAACCTACCGCCAAAATTCAGATCCTTGGCGATACACGTCTAGCTTTTATGAAACCAGTAAATTCAGAACAACGATCAGATGCTTGCCCAAAGTCCGATTCAAAAATGCTTTTGAAATCGGATGTGCTATCGGCGTCCTCACCCAGAAACTTGCCAAAAAATGTGACAGATTGCTTTCAGTAGATTATTCAGAAGTAGGATTACAAGAAGCGCGCAAACGCTGCCACGATCTTCCACAGGTTCGCTTTCAGCAGATGCAAATACCCCAACAGTTTCCAACTGAGAATTTCGATTTCATTTTATTCTCAGAAGTGGGTTATTATTTGAGCAAAAATGACCTCCATGCAACCAAGGAAAAAATCATTAACCAATTACTTCCTGGCGGTTATCTTTTGATGGTTCACTTTCGGTATCCAGTGGAAAGTTTTATCTTGAATGGCGAGATTGTTCACGATACCTTCCTCCACGATTCTGCACAGTTTTTGAAGCATCTTGGTGACCCACGCAAACGTTTTTTGATGCTAGATTTAGCGCGCCATCACAAACGCTATCGGATGGATTTGTTTCAGCGGTTGTAAATGATACCAGCCGATAATTTTCCCGAGAGTGCATCTACAATTAGTTCGGGATCACCCTTTATTTCTTTGCCTTTATCTGTCAATAATATCAAGCCCGCGTCAATAATTATAATTAATTAAGTTTGTACTGAGGACGAATGGGATCAAAAGTCTGCGCCGATAGATATCCCACACTATTATTGTGAGTGATTGACCAGACTTGATATAAATCAAAGAGCGCTCGCCTTGTTAATTACGAACATCACAAAAGAGCGATCGCCCTCAATGACGCCATTCACTCCTCCATTAATACTCCCTAATTTCAGGATGTATAAATTGATAACCAGCCGCCTTAATTTTTTGATTCGACACCCTCGCATTATAAGGCCGCACGCTGGTAACAGATTTATCCCAAGAAGCTGGCGGCAAATTGTGAGTTTCAAAAATGCGATCGAGCAATTCGCGACTGGATAGCGACACATCCCCGACTAAATTGTAAATGCCCTGCAATCGATTTTCCAAAGCAAAGGTTAACCCCCCAACAACATCATCCCGATGCACCCAATTAGTAGCATCTTCCCCCGCACCGGGGCGAGTGTTCCCAGCCCAGCGCCCAAAGATTTTAACTAATTCTCGTCCAGGCCCATAAATTCCTCCCAAACGGAGAATGCAAACGTGAAGATTGGCATTAGATGCTGCTAATAAAACCCGTTCTGTTTCTGCCATAATTTCACCGTTTGGGTTGGTAGGTGCGACTGGTGACTCTTCATTTACCACTTCACCTTTGCGATCGCCATACACAGAATAAGTACCCGTATAAATAACCTGCTTTACTGTCGGTATCTGCTGTAAAACCGATACCAAAGTAGTCGCTGTATCTAAATAACTCTCCTGATAAGTATCAGAATTTGGAGCACCTACGCACAGCATAACAGCATCTTGTTCTTGCAATACAGCCGTCATTGCATCTTTGTCATTTCCCTTGAGCACGGCTACCCGCTGGGCGACACCCTCCAACTCAACGACTCGCGTCGCCGTGGTAGTTGTCGCCGTCACGATACAATCTGATTTGCCGCGTAAATGTTTGGCTGTCGCAGTACCCACATAGCCGCAGCCGACGATCGCAACTTTCATAAAAAATTCTCCTTTGTTTCATACTCTCTAAAATTATTGCCGGTTTCTGAAATCATGGCGCGCTGAGTTTTGTGGTAAAATGCAAAGCATCGTTATCAATCGGAGTAGCATCGTGTCCGAGAGAGATATTTTTGCCACATCCTCAGAAAGCGAACTTTTAGCTTTTTATGGTTCTTTGTTTGCGATCGCAGCCGCCGATGGTTCCTTTGATATTGACGAACTAGATTTGTTGTTTAAAACCATAAATTTAGACAAATTTTCTGACTCTGCAAAGACTCAAATCCAATCCTACACAGCCAGTCCCCCATCACTCAGCGACTGTTTGCAAACACTCAGCCAGTCAGAAGAACCGCTGCGTTTGGGAGTCATGTATTTTTTAATAAACATTGCTGGAGCCAATAAGACGCTGCATCCCGGAGAAAGCGAGGCGATCCAATCAGCAAAAAAACTGCTCGCGGTTTCCGACTTGCAAATCCAAGCCATGCAGGAATTCCTCGCAGATATGAAACAACTACGGGATGCCGCCCCTAATAAAAATCAGACATCAGCCTCCTTCAATTCTGCTGTTTCCCAGCTTAAAACTAAGGGCATTCCTCTCGATTTGATCGACCGGAAAGGAACCACAACAAACCTCAGCAACCCCAAAATCAACTATTCAGATGAAAGTTTTTGGATTAAACTTAAAAACTTTGCTTTAACCGCAGGAAGAGAAGTAGTTGAAAAAGCTTTGATTCTCTACTATACGGCTCAGAACCCAAATGTGCCTGCTTGGGCAAAAGGAGTTGTACTTGGAGCTTTGACCTATTTTATATCTCCTGTTGATGCCATTCCCGATATATTAGTCGGCATCGGATTTACCGACGATTTGGGAGTATTGCTGGCGGCAATAGCTACTGTGTCAGTATACATTAATGCTGATACTAAAGAACAAGCCAAACAAAAAATGAAAGATTGGTTTGGCTAATAATATTATGTCCGGTGGAGCGTTTTGTTTCCGTCGGCATCCGCATAATATAATCGGAATAATATAGGAGTTGTCAATCGGATAAAAGACAGGACACGACACTGCCGTGTCCCTACCCAATATCTGTAATTCACTCAACTGAAAACTTGATTATTGTGGATTCTCAGTCTTTAATCGGCTTACCATCTCGATTGACAATACGGCTTTCACCATCCTTAGCCGTGACATTTTCATAAACCCCTTCATCCCGCTTCACGTACTTGCTGAAACCCGAATTTTTATAATCGGTGTCGGATGTCGGCTTCATCAACCTCGGAGCGCTCAGCAGCCGGCGTACCGGAGCATCTGCGGGAGTCTCCCCTGGTTCGCACTTAGCCAACTCGCACAGTTGACCCCAAGTGGAAACTTCCAGGTTCATGCTGTGCCAAACTTCTAACTGCTGGTTGTTTTCGGGACACAAATAATCGTATACAGGCATACTAAGAATCTCGTTGGCAACTACTAAAATTACTAATTGCACGGTTATTGAGAATATTATAGCTCAACATTACTAATAATTCAACCCTAAAAATCAAACTTTACTATTTTTAACGGTTGTTGAAACCTTAAATCAGCTATATTATTAACCCTGTGTGCTTGCTCCCGGATGCGATCGAGACAAAGCTCAAAAGTACCCTGAAATCCTCTGACTCGATCCAACGATCGCACGATCGACGCCTAGCAAATGCCCGCAAGACTTCCGTGGATGCCGTCAAAGGATTGATCATCATTTTCAGACTGTACGCAAATCACAGATTCTAAGTTTCAATTTTATTTATTTACTCACCAGCGAGGATTTACCGATGAGCGATTTCAAAGTTACGCCAGAAGTAGAGCTGAACACAGCTCAAATGTTAGAGCGATACGAACTGCAAGATGAGACAAATCTGCGGCGTTGGGCAAAACTGCACGGCATCAACAGCACTCGCGGTTTCTTCTATCCGAGTGAAGTAGATTTGATGGATCACGCTCACCACCATCTTTACAATTTGGGAATGAGCATTGCTGACTACCAAAGTCTTTTAGACCGACGCCGCAGCCATTCCCAGACATCAGGCGACCAAAATAAAACAGTAGCAAGTCAAGTTGCTGACGAAGCATACGATGCCATAGAAACGCTAACCGAGCAGTATGCTGAAGCTATTGATTTAATGGGAGAACGTATAGCAGACCATTTCATAGATGAACTCGATTTATCTGTGATGAGGCACCTTTCTAAAAAAGTGCAAGACCGGCGCACTCTCAACGGTCAAACCAAAAAGCCTAACCGTTTTCTCCAAGTGATTAAAGCCGTGTTGCAACCGAGCAGTGAAAATACGCTTCTGGTTCCCAAAAAAGAGAATGACTCTAGTTTAGAATTAGAACAGCATCATCGGCTCGGCTAATCGCCGATTTTTTTGAAAAACTAAGAGACTTTTTGTTCAATTTACTGGTCAATTTTACTGAAAAGCAGACCCGAACCCTCCCCTTTTCAAGGGGAGGCAGCAAGAGTCACATTTTTTATATTATGAAACGGAATAGAAGAAAATAAATTGAGATTTCCCAGAAGTCTAAATTACTTTTCAACTGATATTGGGTTTCGCGACGGAACCAAACCTAATATAACTAGAGACAGATTGCGCGATCGCCAAAATTAGAGATAATATCTGCTGAATTGAACCTGTCAACCTCGCCCAAGGTAAAAAAATGATTAAATCCTGGATGGTAATTGGAGGCGTCGCCTTTGTAGTAGCTTTAGCTGCTAACATAATCGCGCCCAGGGACATCCAATGGTTCAACCGGTTGCAGCGTCCGAGATGGCTAGTATTTGAAAAAGCAATTCCCATAATTTGGACAGTAATTTTTATTTGTGCAGCTTGGTCAGCAGTGATTGTGTGGGAAAAAGAACCAGGAACTCAGGAGACTTGGCTGAGAATGGGTTTGTACCTGCTTTTAGAAATAGTAACTATATCTTACACCTCGGTTATGTGCAAAGTTAGGAGCCTAAAAGTCGGCACCATAATCGGCGGAACGGGCGCTATTTTAAGCGTTATCCTCGCTTTAACGGTGTTGCCAGTTTCGGAGCCGGCCGCCCTGTTATTGCTGCCTTACATACTTTGGAGTCCGATCGGCACTTACACCACTTGGGCAATGATGCACCTCAATCCGGCGGATGTTTAGGATCTGGAATTAGTCTTTTTAATGGGATGACAAGCATCGGGAAAAAGCACCTTTTTTAGGTAGTATCTACCTGCAACGCAGGTTTTAGTGAGCAAAGACTTGATGCGGAATAATTGTACAGTTGCACAACTGGAAGCTTATGATATCGGTAACCCAAGCTGCATGAACCAAGTGTGCTTGTCTATGTAACCGCGTTGAAAATGGATTTTGCCATCAACAATATGAAAGAAGCCACAGCCTTTTAGCGTAAAACTTTTGCCAGTTGGTAGGTTGCCACCAAACTCACCTAGAAAGGTGCCACCACCAGTCCACTCGACGATCGCCCACTCGCCATCCTCAAACAGATTCTCAGCGTGCGTGTAATTGTCTGGAAAGGCTTGGAAGAAGCTAACAAAACTCTCAAGCAATGCCTCACGCCCATTTAGAGGATCGCCAAAGGCAACTTGATGGTTCTGTGCATCGTCGTGATAAAGCTCGATCAGGGCGTGAGGGTCACGAGCGTTATAAGCAGAAACCCAGTCTTGGAGGACTTGCTTGGGCGTTTTCATTTTTAGTTCCCTAATACAGATAACTAAAGATATTAATTAGCACCTTCTCACCCTCAAATTTACTGACTTAGAGATCTGCTCGGAGGCTCAGTTTCCGGCGGTTCGGGAGGGGGAGATTCAGCATCGGGAGGGTTCAGCGACTCCTCCCAAACTTTGATTTGCGATCGAGCTTGCTCAAAAGCCCGAGTACCCGAGGGAATTTTCTTCAAAGTCGCGATCGCCCCAGCCAGATCCGACGACGACTGTTCCACACCAAGCGCCAAAATCCGCTGGCTCCACTCATCAATCGCCTCACTCGCCTGCCACCGGAGCGAACTCGACTCCGGCACCTGAAGGGCCAGCGCAATAGCCGTTTGCAGAGCCTCCGCAGTCCCCGCTCGGGCAGCCTGACGGGCGTTCTCCAAACCTTGCTCGCCCTGAAATTGAGCCTCCCAAGTCCGAATGTTTGATCGAGCTTCCTCATAAAGCACCCGTCCCGATCGAATCCGGCGGGCCATCTCAATTGCCCCCGCCAAATTGCCGCTCGCCGCTAGCTGCTGAGCTCTATCCAAAAACGGCTGGTCAACAAGCCGCTGTCTCCTCTCGATCCAAGCTTGAATTTTGGTTTGAGCTTCGACGTAAAGCGCCCTACCTCTAGCGATCCGAGAAGCTTGAGCAACGGCCGCTTCCAGAGCATTCGGATCGCCCATACTCGCCAAATCGTTGGCTCTTTGCAAATACGGACTGTCTTCCAGCAGCTCGATTTGACGGCTCAAGGTGCTAATTTGACTGCGAGCTTCCGAAGCGCGGGGATTTGATTCCGGGACTGTTTGCAATTGCGCGATCGCAGCCCTCAAATCATTTACCCCACCAGGCGCTGCCAGCCTGCTTGCCAAATCCAAAACTTTCACATCAGCCATTTCTTGTTGCCAGCGGCCGACTAAATCTTGAGCTTGTTTGTATAAAGGGCGGCCGGACTTCAACTTTTGAGCAATCTCGATCGCCTTCGAGAAACCCTCAACAGAGCCAGTCAAAGCCTGAGAAGTAGCATTCGCCAACTCATTAAAATCTTGTACTTGTTCCCTTAAATTTGCAGACTCTGGAATCTTGTTAGCGATCGCCATCGCCTCCTGCCAATCCCCTGCCTGCAATCGTTTTTGGGCGATCTCTAGAATTTTCTTGCTAAATTCCGCGATTGCCTTATTGGCAGCTTGATACAAATAACTGTTTTGACCAATTCCCTGAGCCAGCTTAATCCCCGTCACCAGATTGTCGAGACCTCCCTCGGAGGCTGTATTCCGGGCTTTTAGCAACTTATTGCCCTCAGCCCGAGTCGTCTGAATTAGCTTAGTCAATTCCTCGTACTTAGCCGATTCCCAGAAAGTATTTCCCAAATCCAAAAGCAGAGTAGCTTGGCTGAAAGCCAGCGTCCACTCTTCCTGACGCAAGTGGTCTTCAGCCGTGCGGTAAATTTTCTCTGCATCGCTCCATATCGACTGCCACTTTTCAATCTGCTTTTCCATCTTCGGGTAAGCGGGAACGTTTTTAGGAACCTTGCGAGCGAGCGCAATCGCCTCATCCAGCTTTCCTTCTTGGAAACTAGCATTTCCCAGCCTAAGAATATCCTCCGACCACCGATCGATTTGAGTGTTAATTCTCGGCCGCAGCGGATGGTTTTGTGGCAAAGCATTCACTAATTCGATCGCCCTGAGCAAATCATCCGCCGTCCGCCTGCTTGCTGCTTCTTGAGCACAAAAAAAGCGATCGTTAGCAGAAGCTGTCGGCCAAAAAATCTTTGAGCAATTGGACTGCGAGGTCAGGTTGAGTAAAGATGCAATTGCCACAAACCCCATGCCCACCGATAGCATCAAACTCAGCGCCAGCCAAAACTGCCACTTATTCGACCAGTTCCGCCAAAACGGATTATGTGCCCCCGGCGGCTGCGAGTTTTCCCCAGACAAATTCGGCGGTAGTTCCAGATGCCCTCCCGGCAGTTTTCCCGAAGTAACCAACTCTCGGAGCTCTTTAAGTCGTTCAGCCCGGTTTTTCCTTGCTGGTAAGCGCACCAGCGACGAAGTATCCTTTGTTGACTCCAAGGATTCTGATGCAGACCAACGGCCTGGTATTTTGCGATCTTGACTCATATCCTCACCACAAACAGCAACCAGCCAGCGTTAGTTATTTAAAAACTGCGAGCGCTGCTATCAACTGCTCTATAAAATGTATTCATCACTTTTACATACTCCCGTCGGCCCTAGACTGCAAGGGCCGATCGCCAAACCGCCAAAATCAAAATTTTGTGATTAGGTAATTGATAATGCGTAATTGGCAATTGGTCAAGGCCGTCATCCCTAACTCGCACTCAATAGAGCCAATTACACATTATCGTCTCAAGAACCGGAGTTTGAGCGCAAATCGCCGATCAGTTCGGCAAGTTGGTCGCTATTAGCTTTGTAAACCTCGTTGCAGAAATGGCACGTAGCCTCAGCCCCCCCATCTTTTTCAATCATGTCTTGGAGTTCGGCTTCGCCCAACATTTTCAAAGCTCCCAAAACTCGATCGAACGAACAGCCACAGTCAAAGCGCACCATCTGAGTTTCCGGGAAAATTTCCAGGCCCATATCTCCCAGTAATTCTTCGAGAATCTGGTGCAGCGTTTTGCCCGATCGCAGCAGCGGCGTAAAGCCGGACAATTCAGCAACTCTAGATTCTAAAGTTTGCACCAATTTTTCGTCCGTTGCCGCCTTCGGCAGAACCTGCAACAGCACACCCCCAGACGCTTCTACCCCGCCCGCCCCTACAAACACCCCCAAAACTAGAGCCGAAGGCGTTTGCTCCGAGGTTGCCAAATAATGACTCAGATCGTCGCCAATTTCGCCGGAAACCAATTCCACCGTACTTGAATAAGGGAAGCCATATCCAACGTCCCGCACCACGTACAAATACCCGTCACCTATTGCCCCGCCCACATCGAGTTTGCCTTTAGCATTGGGCGGCAGTTCCACTTCGGGATTGTCCACATAACCTCGAACCGTTCCATCAAGTCCCGCATCCACTAGAAGCCCGCCCAGCGGCCCATCTCCTTTGATGCGAATGTTGACTCTCGATTCGGGCCGTTTCATGCTGGAGGCGAGTAACAGCCCTGCCGACATTGTGCGCCCGAGGGCGGCTGTAGCCACGTAGGAGAGCTTGTGCCGCTGTCTTGCTTCTTCGGTGAGGCGGGTGGAAATGACGCCTACAGCGCGAATTCCGCCCTCTGCGGCTGTAGCGCGAATTAATTGATCGGCCATGAAAAACCTTACTTTGTCTTTTGATACCTTCTTGAACTATTTTAGAAGTTCTTGAAGGTTGTGGCAGCAGATAGCAGCAGTTGACTCGGCGGGCCTGGGAGTGCGATCGAACTTCAGAACTCGCCTCTGTTTTTTATAAAACCTCGATCGACCAACTATTTATTAACCAATACTCTGATTGATTCTTCCACTTAAATATTTATTTAATATGCCCGCAATAACGACTGAATTTATTTTCCATCATCTACCCGGTTCTCAGTCCTTTTATAACAACTAACAACTCATGACTAATGACTAAGAAATACTGACTAACAACTAAAGCTTATCTTGGCGCTAACCAGACGATTACCAAACCTTTACCTTTGCCGGTTAGAGTCAGAGGCGTAGGTCTCAGACAAATGTTTTTTAGCTGGAAATAAGGGATATGCCACCAACATCCAAAGCACTTTTAGCGGAAATCCAGCATAACACAGGAGCGAGCCGAAACTTGCATTTTTATGCCAAGGGCGAAACCATTCCTATGATGTCGCACGGTCTTTGGCGAGTCTGTCAAGGTCTAGCACAACTGAGTACACTTTATCCAACCGGAGAAGAAGGACTTTTGGGTTGGGTGGGGCCTTCGATGTGCTTCGGTTTGTGGTTGACAAGCTTGCAGACTTACCGAGCTACGGCGACATCAGATATTTATTTGATGTGGTATTCTATGGTGGAAATCGAAGCTTCTCCTCAATTGGCTCACGAGTTGTTGCCTCAAATGGTACGGCGACTGCGGCAAATGGAAGCAATTTTAGCGATCGCCGGACAGCGGCGAGTAGATGACCGTTTGTATCAGCTACTGCTATTATTGCAACAGGAATTCGGTCAGCCTGTGGTTGAGGGAACTCGTTTGAATATCCGCTTGACACATCAAGATATTGCTAATGCTATTTGCACGACGCGGGTAACAGTAACTCGAATGCTGGGAAAATTGCAGCAGCAAGGGTTAATCAGTCGAGATGGCGATCGGCATTTAATTCTTAACAAAGATGTTTTTGCGTCCACATCAGATTTGTTTGGCTGCAACCCTCAAGCAGTGTAGCAAGCGCATAGAAAAATCTTATTCTGCTTCGCCAATCAGCGTAAACGCCGCCCAATCTTGCGGATTTGGGTGCATCTTCATTGTCATCAGCATCGCTTGCCGCAAAGCTTGAGCTTTATTCGGGTTTTTCTGTAATTGGCGATAGAATTCTGCCATTAATTCCGCTGTCGCAGCATCGGGCACTAACCACAGAGAAACGATAATACTGGAAACACCAGCACTAATTAAAGCACGAGATAATCCAAGCACACCATCACCTGTGAGTTTTCCTCGGCCAGTATTGCAAGCACTTAATACCACTAATTCAGCATTTAATTTTAAATCCAAAATTTCACTAGAAGTCAGCAATCCGTCATCATTTCCTGATGGACCCAGGGCGATCGCTCCCGGTAAATCTCGCCTCTTCACTTCATTGAGTAATCCGTGAGTTGCCAGATGAATAATCCGGGCTTTTAGCATCTGTTGAACAATCGATGCTTTAGTCGCTTGAGAGCCTGTAATCGGTTTAGTATTAAGAAGTTGGGCAATTGTAATTGCTTCCCGTTCGCTGCCCGGTAAGGCAGGTAATTGCTGCGGCGGGGTGCCTATTTTGGGCATTGTTGGATTGCCGACGACGAGGTTATTTTGGAAAGAAAGTTGTCGGACTTTTTGCCGTGATTGGCGGGTGAACTGCAAAATTTGAATGGCGGGAGCAGTTAGGATGGTATGTTTTTCAATCAAATATTGACCTGTCGGATCTTGTAAGGCGACAAAGGGAACTAAAAACAGGGATTTGTGGGGAATGAAGATGATAGGAGCATTCGGGTCAGTAGGTAAAAGATCGGCAATGGGTTGAATCAGTAGTTGATAACTTTGCTGTAATTTGGGGTAGATTGTGCGAGAATTAGCAGGGGTAGAAGCAGGGCGATTAGCCGCTTGTCGATTGGCAGTGTCCCCCGATACACCCAGAGCCTCGCGAGTGCCGCGAATCATCTCAGCTAAGGCTGTATCTTGCTCGTTTAATCCTCTCCTCCCGGTAGCAGCAGATACTCTTGTCCCTTCGGTGGCTTCGGGTAGATTGATGTTCAGAGATTTGAGGTCAAGGGAGCGAAAGGTAATTTCACCAGTTGGCTTAATTACCCAAATATAAAGGGCTTGATTCTTAATAATTGAATACTCGACGAGGGTAGCGTTTTGCTCTTTAGCGATTTGTTGAATTTGCTGGATATTGGGGGGGTTGATAGTAGTTGTGGCAGAGGCAGATGCGGCAAGGCGAGCTGCCAATAACTCCACAAAAGCTCTGGCTCTACCCCGTTCGGCAATTTCTAAAGCGTCGTTAGTTTTTTTCTGAGCAATGAAGACTTGTTGTAAATTGACGTAGGGGTCAGTTTGGGTTTCAAATATTGACACTTTATTGGCATCGTCTAATCCAGCACGGAGAGATTCCAAAACTTTAATACTATCAAGTAGGGTTTTCTCTGCTGCGGGGAGATTGCCAGAGTTGGAGAGAGCCACTCCTAGATTGTTGAGATGCGTCCCCTCGCTTTCGCGGTTTTTAATTTCTCGCGCGATGACCAACGACTGCTGAGCGTACTCGATGGCTTTGGCGTAATCGCCCAGGTAAAGGTAAGCCATTCCCAGATTTCCCAGAGCCCCTCCTTCACCTTGGCGGTTTTTAATTTCTCGCGCGATCGCCAACTTTTGCTGTTGGTACTCGATGGCTTTGGCGTAGTCGCCCAGGTAAAGGTAAGCAGTTCCCAGATGTCCCAGAGCCACTCCTTCACCTTGGCGGTCTTTAATTTCTCGCGCGATCGCCAACTTTTGCTGTTGGTACTCGATGGCTTTGGCGTAGTCGCCCAGGTAAAAGTAAGCAGTT
Source organism: Microcoleus sp. Pol7_B2 (assembly GCF_036701035.1). Classification (NCBI taxonomy): domain Bacteria; kingdom Bacillati; phylum Cyanobacteriota; class Cyanophyceae; order Oscillatoriales; family Microcoleaceae; genus Microcoleus; species Microcoleus sp. Pol7_B2. Next base: position 94,366 of record NZ_JAUBQB010000010.1, read on the forward strand.
CCCAGATGTCCCAGAGCTTTCCCTTCACCTTGGCGGTCTTTTATTTCTCGCGCGATCGCCAACTTTTGCTGTTGGTATTCGATGGCTTTGGCGTAGTCGCCGAGGGTAAGGTAAGCAAGTCCCAGATTTCCCAGAGCTTTCCCCTCGCTTTGGCGGTCTTTTATTTCTCGCGCGATCGCCAACACCTGCTGAGCGTACTCGATGGCTTTGGCGTAGTCGCCGAGGGAAAGGTAAGCAGCTCCCAGATTTCCCAGAGCCCTCCCCTCGCTTTGGCGGTCTTTAATTTCTCTGGAGATCGCCAACGAATGCTGAGCGTACTCGATGGCTTTGGCGTAGTCGTCGAGGGAATCGTAAGCAACTCCCAGGTTTCCCAGAGCTTTCCCCTCGCTTTGGCGGTCTTTTATTTCTCGATAAATTATTAGTGCCTGTTGCCAAGACTGCAATGCAGCTTGAAATTGACTAATCTGATACTGCTGACGCCCTTGGTCTAACAGTCGGTCTGCTTCGGCTTTCCGCTGAGCTTGAGTTTGAGCCAAGGCCGGAGAATTGATGATTTTAAATTGAGAGTTAGGGATAAACCGAAACTCACCTACAGTCAGCGTCGCTAAGATTGAGATCAGTCCCGACAATCCAATTTTTTGCAGTTTCATAACTTTTGACAGGCCTCTGGTTTGAATATCCGCTTGACACATCAAGATATTGCTAATGCGATTTGCACGACGCGGTTCTGTTGACTGTTGACTGTTGACAGGTTGATAGCTTGATAGCGACCTCTAACTGGAAGGAAGAGGATTGGAGTAATCAATAGTCTTTTTTTAATTTCTCCCGATCGGGGAGAGGCTTTAAACCAATTCTTTCTGGTAACAGTAACCCGAATGATGGGAAAATTGCAGCAGCAAGGGTTAATCGTTCGAGATGGCCATCTCGGCATTTAATTCTTAACAAAGGTGTTTTTGTGTCCGCCTCCGATTTGTTTGGCTGCAACCCTCCAGCAGTATAGCAAGCGACAGCCATTTGCATCTACATAATGCTGTCTAATGTTAAAGCTCTAATCGAATTGCATCAGAATTGTCTGTCTTGATTTTCCTTCCCCTATCTACAGCAATACATTTGCAGCCGGAAAAGATATCATTAAGCGGTGCATCTATTTAGGACTAAACTCAATGCCTAACTCAACTCCAGAAACACCACAACCAGACAAAAAAGAATTAGCTGACATCACAGCTAAACCTCAAGAACAACAAGAAGAACCGCCAAATAAGGGTGACGGGCGGAAATAGTCGATCGCCCAGAATGATACCGCAGCAGAAGCTAAAGAAACCGGGTTTTTTGACTATTATTGAAGGTTTTCACCAAATATTTTGGTTAAACAACCCGGTTTCTAGCTACCCGCGCGTCAAAGAAATAACTTGACAAATTATTCGGTTTGTGTAGTTGGGTTGTTCGATCGCAAGTTCGGCTTTCCCGGCTTTCCACGGAGGCCGTTTAAAGAAACCACATCAGCCTCAGAACTCTCCCTTGCCACCCGAATCAGCAACCCCGACAACAACAAACTTGCCAACATCGAAGAACCCCCGTAACTAAAAAACGGCAGTGGCAAACCCGTAGTCGGCAAAACCCCCGTCGCCACCCCAATATTCAGCAGCGACTGTCCCACCATCACCACCATCACCCCAATCGCCACCAACTGACTCTCACTATTTCGAGCCTTCATCGCTACCCTCAACGCCACAGTAGAGTAAGCCGCCAACATCAGCAACAGTGAGAAACCTCCCACCAAACCAAACTCCTCAGCAAACACAGCAAAAATAAAATCGCTGTACTGAATAGGCAAATAAAATAACTTTTGCTGGGACATCCCCAAACCCACACCCCAAACGCCCCCAGAACCCACAGCCAGGAGACTTTGAATCAACTGATAGCCGTCTTGCATCGGGTCAGCCCAAGGATTGAGAAAAGACATAATCCGGCGGCGCTGGTATTCCCTAAAACTAATACTTAAAACCGCTAAAAGCATTCCTCCCATAGCCGTTGCGCCCAACTGCAAGTAAGGCAAGCCCGCAGCCAAAGCCACCAACCACAAAGTCATCCCGCACAAAGCCGTGGTACTTAAATTCGGCTGCAACAAAATTCCCAACAGCATTGCACCGAAAATTACCAGCCAAGTTAAGCGAACTTTATTCGTCAACCGATACCAGTTGCCGAAAATGCGGGCGCTTTGGAGAACAAAAAACGGCTTGATCAACTCAGAAGGTTGAATAATCGGAACCGGACCCAGAGATATCCAGCGAGTCGCCCCGTTGATTGTGGTTCCCACCCCCGGAACCAAGGTCAGCCACAGTAATCCCAGCAGCAACAAAACGCCTAACTGAGATGTTTTCATGATGTAGCGCAGTGGGGAGTACACCATCAAGTTAAAGCCGGCCAGCCCGATCGCCACTGCGACTAGCTGTCGTTTAAAATAATAAAGCCCGTCTCCAAATTCATAATTTGCAATGGGATAGGAAGCCGAAAACAATGCGGTCAGCCCGACAAACAGCCACAGAAAAGTCAGCCACCTCAGCCACCGAGCCTCAGCGGCCCATTGAGACGCGCTGGGGTCAAAAAAGGGAATCAAGCGTCGAATGTCATTAGCCATAGGATTTTAGAATGCTCTCAATAAACTCTAACAAAGATGGCTAAAGTACCAGATTGGTTAATTTACGCATTAATCTGCTCGCTATTATATGGTTTGTGGGGATTTTTTGGCAATTTAGCGACTAAATATATTGACTACAAAACTGCTTTTGTTTATGAAGCAATTGGCGCTATTTTAACTACTTTATTTATTATTTTCCACACTAATAATTTTAGTTTTGAGGGAGATGTTAGGGGGATTTTATTTGCCATGTTAGTGGGCGTTTGTGGCACTGTGGCATCATTAGTATTTTTTATAGCCCTTGGTAAAGGTGAAGTTGCCAATGTAGTGAGTGTTACTTCTATCTACCCGCTGATTACTATATTATTATCGTCTTTATTCTTGAAAGAGGCTATTATATTATGTCCGGTCGATTAACCATGATATGATCGGGAGGAACACCACCCCCATCAAATAAAGAATGCCAAAACGAATTACGATCGCACCTCATCTGAGTCCAGAAGAGCTACAAGCTCGTTTCCGTCAAGCTAAAACAACCACCCAGGCTCATCATTACCAGATTATTTGGCTGTTAGCGAGCGGAAAAACCACCGCCGAAGTGATGGCAGTGACAGGTTATAGTCGTGGTTGGATTTATGAATTAGTCTGGGGATACAATCATTTAGGCCCTGAGTCCCTCGGAGATCAGCGTTGCCAAAATACAGATCGTGACCCTCTGCTGAATGATGTGGAACAAGCTCAATTGTGGCAAGTCTTACAGCAGCCACCTCCGGATGGCGGGCTGTGGAATGGTCGTAAAGTGGCCGACTGGATGAGTGAACTCAAGGGTGAAAAAGTCTGTCGTCAAAGAGGGTGGGAATATCTCAAGTCCATGAAGTTTCGATTGAGAGTTCCTCGCCCGGAACATCAGGAATCAGATCTTCTCGAACAAGAGGAATGGAAAAAAAAATCTGGGTCAGTTCGTCAAAAAAATCAAGAAGGAGAACCTAGAAAGCGACGTAGAAGTCTGGTCAATGGACGAACATCGGCTCGGATTGAAACCAGTTTTGAGGCGGGAATGGGTGGATGAGTTTAGTAATGCTACGGCTGTTGTTAACTGGCGGTTTCAATGGTTGTGGTTATATGGTTTCGTACATCCGAGTACGGGAGAAACATATTGGTGGATACTGCCATTTGTCAACAGCCAGCTTTTCGAGCGAGTTTTAGAAGATTTTGTCAAACATTGGAAAGTAGGACCGAAAAAAAGAGTCGTTTTAGTTGTAGATGGAGCCGGATGGCACTTAAGTGAAAACGTGAAAATCCCCGACGGCATACATTTGTATTGTCTACCTTCACACTCACCCCAACTCCAACCAGCAGAAAGGTTATGGCCCCTGACAAATGAACCGATAGCCAATCGCTGTTTTAAAAACTTAGATGAATTAGAAGCAGTGTTATTGGAGCGATGTCAAAAACTGTTAAATCTCAAACAGTTAATCAGTGGTTTGACTCATTTCTATTGGTGGCCGGAGGCAAAAGTTTAATCATGGTTAATCGACCGGACATAATATTACATTACCACAAATGCTTGCTGTTTTGTTAGCCATAATCGCAGTTATACTTTCTGCTTATTGAAATATTTGTCAATGATTAGATTAACAAGGCTGGACATTCTTCCTTCTGCCATAACAAACAAAAAAGAGGTCGATGCGACCTCTTACCCCTCTACTAATCCAGCTTCGGCTCTTAAAGTAAACCTGTATTAGCTCCGGGCTTACCGGTAGCCAGTTGCACTTTAATAATTCTGCCGCCCATTTTCATAATTCTTTGCTGTTCCCGGAACCAGTTGTCGTAAGGAACGAGCTTAGTAAAATAGGTATTTTGCAATTCGCGCTGAGTGCGGATGCGAGTTTGACTGGGGACGCAAGCAGTCACCTTAAACATTCTCATGGGAAACTAACTCCTGAGTAGGTTTACAGATTATTAGATGGATTTTTTAAAGATTGAAGGCAGGGAGTTAGGAGTCAAAACTAGCTCGTTAAAACTCGTCGGGCTTTCTCGACAAGCCTTTGACGGTCTAGCAATCACTCTCAACTTCCCTGACCTCTTTTCAAAGCCAAAGGTAACAAGTCCAAAGTTAAAAGTTAAAAGAGGCAAGAAACAAATATTTTTCTTTCTTCCTTCTTCTTCCTTCTTCCTTCTTCCTTCTTCCTGAGTCTTAGCTCAAGCCAGAGCAGATGTAGTCGAAATAGACGCCCATTTCTTTACCAGCGTCAGAACCGACCAAACCGGCGGTGACTTCTTTCATTGCTTGGATTGCTTGTACGGTAGAACCGATGGGCACGCCCAAGGAGTTGTAGGTTTCTTTCAAACCGTTGAGCACGCGCTCATCGAGGATGGAAGGGTCGCCAGCCAACATAGCGTAGGTGGCGTAGCGGAGGTAGTAGTCCAAGTCGCGGATGCAAGCTGCATAACGACGAGTGGTGTACATATTGCCGCCGGGACGAGTTACGTCAGAGTACAACAGAGACTTAGCAACTGCTTCTTTGACGATTGTGGCTGCATTGGCGCTGATGGCTGTAGCGGCGCGGACGCGCAGTTCGCCAGAAGCAAAGTAGTTCTTGAGCTTGTCTAGAGCGCTGATGTCCAGGTACTTACCTTGAACGTCAGAGGAATTGATAACGGCGGTAATTGCGTCTTGCATGGTTGTCTTGTTTCCTAGAAAGTGGCTGAGTCAGTCCAATTTTGGAGCTAGAATTTGGAATTTGGGATTTGGGATTTGAGATTTTTAAGTGGCTGGTTATTTGCAAAAGCTTTTAACTTGTTGCCGGCAACCCCCAATTTTTCAATCTAAAATCGAAAACCTAAAATCGAAATTCCTTACTGCATCGCACCGATAACGTAGTCGAAGTAAGAGGAAGCTTCGGAAGCATCTTCTCCAGACAGCAGCGAGCTTGCTGCATTTTTCATAGCACGAACGCCTTCGGCGACGGCTTCAATCGGGGTGCCGAGAGATTTGTACATTTCGCGGACGCCGACAATACCGATTTCTTCGATCGGAGTAATGTCGCCAGCTACGATTCCGTAGGTAATCAAACGCAGGTAGTAGTCCATGTCGCGCAAGCAAGTTGCGGTCATTTCTTCGCCGTAAGCGTTGCCGCCGGGAGAAACAATATCAGGGCGCTTTTGGAAAAGTTGGTCGCCTGCTTGCTTGACGATGCGTTCGCGGGATTCGCTCAAAATTTGGGCGATGCGGACGCGGCGTTCACCAGAGGTGACAAAGCTCTTGATCCGATCTAATTCACCTGGGCTCAAGTAGCGAGCTTCGGCGTCTGCGTTGACGATTGATTTGGTGACGATACTCATCTTGTGTGTACCCGCTGGATATTTTGCTATATGAACTGCTCTGCGCTGAGCTAGCGAAGGCGGGCGCTTGCGTCCCGTATCTTTGCTGCTCAGGCAGGAGCTTTGACGGGGAAGGCTGGACTTTCCACAATCAGCAACTGTTGAAGTTGTTGGGGGGTGACTGCCTTCGGTGCTTAACGGCGCTGGTTCTTCACGCCGGTGCGCTTGTGAGTGCTCGCACTAAGCCTGTCGCTTACAATACCATAAATGACTGATGCGATCTTTAATTTATGATCAAGATTGCAGCAGGCCACTTAGTGGCGATCGAGTGACTGTCGGGCAGTTAGTAAGGATATTGCTTCTCTGACACAACTACCTCTCGCAAGTATTTTGAGGCATTATGTTCACATTCTGAGTGTTACTGTAATAGTTTGTAACATTCCTTTTCATATTTGGGCCCTCGCTTGGGTCTTCTCGGTTAAAATTTCACAGTTAAAAAATTGCTAAAATTATCTCGCAGCAATGCTTACAGGCGATCGAGCATTGATCTGGAATTGTGACGGGCGACGGCGCAACCATCAAAGACTTTTCCCTCAGAGGGAAGGGAGACAGGCCGGAGGCAGGGGGGATCATTGGTGTCAACTTAAGCTTTTAGTCCACCATTCCTCCCACTCACCAGGCAGTCCGCCAGGGAATGAATTCCCTGTCTTATAGCGAAAGTCCTCGCTTCCGAGGACTGAAGAACTCCTTAGTCCTCGGAAGCGAGGACTTTCGCTTTGAGGCTCTTGTTTCCCCCCTGACGGGCTATCGGTTTTACCTTAAGCTGACACCAATGAGGGGGGAGATGTGCGATCGTCTCACATCTTGCACCATTCTGAATAAGTCTTCGACGGGCGGGATCTCCTGCCCAACCCCTACTACCCACAATAAAACTCACTCTTTGTGTTTGTGCAATAGGCCGTCGGCGCTGTTCTCGCTCGCGATGCCAGATATTAATATCATCGGAAATCGTAACTTTCGAGCTTGTAGCTAGATTTGACTCTCACTTTTAATCTGGTGCGCCGTGAAAAGAAATCTATCAGCCCTTAAAAAAGCTTTACAGTTTGGCATTAGCGGTGCTGTCGGCGGTTTCGTCGGCAATCTAATCACCGAACCTTTCATGCAGGGACTCACTGGTTCGGAATCTGTTTTTGACAGTGTATTGTCCACAGCTCGGTGGTTTGGATTGGTAGGCGGTGGCATTGCTACGGCTATCATGTTCGGCTATTATTACTATATCAAAGGCAAGCCTCAAATTAAACAAGCTTTAAAAAATGGCGGATTGTTTGGTTTAATAGCAGGAGCAATTTCTGGGGCGATCGCCGAAGGTATTTACAGCGGAATTGGCGACGGAAACAACGAATTATTGCGAGTAATTTGCTGGGGAATAGCTGGCAGTTTGTTAGGACTTGGGCTGGCACAGCGGATTCCTAATTTGGGAGCGCTTCGCGGCATGGGAGGCGGCGGTGTTGGAGGAGTTTTGGGCGGCTGTTTGTTTATTCTGTTTGCTTACAATCTATCCGGTACAGCAGGCCGTTTAGCTGGGTGTGCTGCGATCGGTTTTTGGATAGGAATTATGTTGGTTGTAGCTGAAACTTTGTTCAACAAAGCTTGGCTGGTAATTAGTTATGACACCGGAGCAAATCGCACTCTCACTCTGGGTTCGGAACCGGTGACTTTTGGCAGTGATGAAAATTTGTCTATTATCTGCATTCCTAATGTTTCGCCTTTGGCAATGCGGTTTCAGTTGGAAGCAGGTCAAATTGTTTGCGAGAATGTGGATAGCGGAGCGGTTAGTTATTTGCGATCGGGCGACCAAAAGAGAATCGGCAACTGTACAATTACAGTAGGAAACTCGGACTTGCCAGCCCCAACATCGGCAAATATTCCGCCTACCTTTATATCAGATCAGCCCGCAGTAAATTCTTTTACCAGCGGTCAATTTTCCCTGAAATTAGGAAGTCGAGTTATTCCTCTGAGTGCGGGAACTCAACTATTCACCTCTGACATACCGAGTTTAACAGCCGCAGCATCTAACGGTCTTGTAGCTATAGTCACTTCTAGATCGAGAAACGAGCTTTCGTTAGGATTGACGAATTTGTGCGATCGCGCTTGGTGGGCTACAGACATTCAAGGCGATATAAAAATGGTAGAACCTGAAAGTACCCTGACTTTGGCGTTGGGAACTCAAATCGAATTCGGTGAATTAGAGGGCGAAATTGTGTAAGTAAGAGAGTAAGCTGTTGCACATTTAAACTGTGATACAAGCATTACCCTTGTTTTTGATTTTGCGACCCCATTTAATTACAGCACTTTCTGATGTTAGGAGGTAGGAGCGATAACGTGGAAAACAAGGCGTTGCTTAATCAGGGTATGAATCACCTTTTCGATTGAAGTTACAAAACTCACCCAACTTGGCTTAGAGCAATTGGGAAATCTTGAATTCATACCTGTATTCAGCAACGCCTCCGACCACTCGTGCGTCCACGACTATATTTGTCACACTGGCGTCCAGGACTGTTCAATTTAACTGGGGCGAACGTCACTAAGTTCAATCATTCCGCAAGGCTGCGATCGGATCTAAGCGAGCGGCATTCCGAGCCGGCAATACTCCAGCTAACAACCCGACGGTAAAAGACAGCCCAAAACCTGCTGCGATCGACCATACAGAAACCACAAACGGAAATTTGAACGCTGTCGAGGCCCCAAAGGCGATCGCAATTCCCAACCCAATACCAGCCGTTCCCCCCACCGTGGAAACTAAAATAGATTCCGCCATAAATTGAATTAGAATTGCTGCATTAGTAGCGCCTACCGCTTTGCGAATCCCGATTTCCTTAGTGCGTTCCACAACAGAAACCAACATAATATTAGCAATACCGATGCCGCCAACCACCAAAGAAATTCCGGCGATCGCTCCCACCATAACCGTAAATAAACCTATCACATTGCTGAAAGTATTAACTATCTCAGCTTGATTGACAACTCGAAAATCATCCGGTTGTGGCGGATAAATATTGTGGCGCAAGCGCATGATATTTTCTACTTGAAATTGAGCATCGGCTAAATCAGCTTCGCCCGCAGTTTCCAACCAAAAACCCGAGATCGCAATCCCCGCTAAAGAATTTCTCCCCACAATCCGCGAAGACATATTTTTCAGGGGAATATACACTCGATCGTCTTGATCGGTTCCCCCTACAGACCCCTTGCTTTCCATCACTCCAATGACCTTGTAGCGGTTTCCCTGAATGCGAATATCGGAGGAGAGCGCATTAGCTCTGGCTCCAAAAAGTTCGTCCCGCACCTTAGAACCGAGGACAACTACTGGCTCAGCAGCATTCAATTCATCCTCGTTAAAAAACCGTCCTTCTTGGGGTTGAATGTTTTTCACATCGGGATAATTTAAATCCGTTCCCAAAATAGCAGTAAATGAATTTTGTCCGCCGTAAACGACTTGCACTTGGCGCTGCAAATAAGCCGAAATCGCCTTAACTGCAGGAGCTTGTTTGCCGATCGCCTTAGCGTCATCCCAAGTAAGGGTAGTAGCAGAACCGCTTCCCTGACTGACACCGCCCGATCGCGAAGCGCCGGATAAAACCAACAGCACATTTGTGCCCAAAGCCTTTAACTGTTCTTCAGTTGATTTTTGTACTCCCTGTCCCACCGAAGTAATAGCAATTACCGAAGATATCCCAATAATTACGCCCAGCATAGTTAAACTGGTACGCAACTTATTATTCCACAGCGCCTCTGTCGCCATGAACGCGATTTGAACGTTAGAGATGTTGTTGGTGCGGGGGCGAGTCTGTAATTTCATGTTATTGGTTATTGGGCATTGGGCATTGGGCATTGGGCATTGGGCATCGGGCAATTAAAACTTTCTTTCTTCTTCCTTCAATATCTAATCTCGTTTACGGTTGTTTCTGAATGATTAAACCGCAGAGGGCGCAGAGGGCGCAGAGTCCGAGAAGAGAGAGAGCCATAATTCTGATACCAATGGATTTGATATGACTCACACTCAATAATTAATCCGTGTATCCGTGTAGTGCTTTTCTTCTTCCTTCCCACTAACGCAAGCGCGTTCCCCCACCAGGTTGCAAACCCGGAATTCCACCCGACGAGGGATTTTGGGATCTAGGCCGCAATCCCGGGGGGAAACTCATCAGCACTTTTTCATTTCCTTTCAAACCCGATCGCACTTCCGTCTTGTCATCCACCGTCATACCAGTCTTAATCGGCATAAAAGCAGGTTTACCATCTTCTCCACCGGGAACATAAACCCCCGATTCCCTTTGTTGGCGGACAATTGCCGCAGTCGGAACTACCAAAACATTTTTGAGTTCACCGGCCTTAAACTCAACATTCACATTCATGCCCGATCGCAGCATTTGTTGATCGTCATTAATAATTGCTGCTTTTACCTCAAAACTTGTCACATTTTGCTGGACGATCGACTGAGGCGAAATTTGAGTGATTTTACCTGCAAAAGTCTTTCCCGCAAAAGCATCGGCTTGAATAGATGCAGCCTGGCCAATCTTAATCTGAGAAATATTAGTTTCTGCTACGTTTGCTACTAATTGATTTTTTGAAGCTAAGGACAAAATCGAAGAAGAAGTCGCCGAAGAAACCGCACTACCTGCCGTCGTGGGAGTCACAAAAGCGCCCGGATCGGCGTACTTGCGGGTAACAGTGCCGGTGAAAGGAGCCCGCAGCACAGTGTCGTCGATCTGCGCTTGAACGCTTTGCAGGCTGCCTCTAGCGGCGAGAACTTGGGCGCGGGCTTGGGCGATGTCTTCGGGGCGAGAACCAGCTTCTAGCAGCGCCAAAGCTTGCTGTTTTTGCTCCACTGCGGCCTGCCCCGCAGCGATGTCTTCCGAGCGTGCGCCCGATCGCGCCAGGGCTAAAGCTTGACGTTTTTGCTCCACAGCAGCCCGCCCTGCAGCGATGTCTTCCGGGCGTGCGCCCGATCGCGCCAGGGTCAAAGCTTGCCGTTTTTGCTCCACAGCAGCCCGCACCGCAGCGATTTCTTCAGGGCGAGCACCCGCTTGCAGCAAAGCTACAGCTTGTTCGGCTTGTCTGACTTGCGTTTGAGCTCGATCGCGCTCGGTGCGGGAGTTGTTGACAATTTGCAAAGCAATGGCTCCGGCATTATAGAGTTCCTGATTTCTCTGAAAGTCTTCCTCAGCTTGGTTTTTGGCGTACTCGGCATCTCTGAGTTTGGCGATGGCTTGGGCGATGTCTTCAGGCCGATTTCCCTTAAGCAATTTTTGTAAATTTGCCTGTTGTTCAGCTAGTTGTGCCTCGGCTACGGCAATATCCTGACTTCGATTGCCGTTGAGCAATTTTTGCAAAGTTGCCTGTTGCTCAGCTAACGCTGCCTCAGCTACAGCAATGTCTTGGGTTCGATTGCCGTTGAGCAATTTTTCCAGACTTGCCTGTTGTTCTGCTAACACTGCCTTAGCCACAGCAATGTCTTGGGTTCGATTGCCGTTGAGCAATTTTTGCAGGTTTGCTTCGGCTGCTGCGAGTTGTCCGCGAGTTTGGGTAAGTTGCCCTTGCAGGTTGGAGTCGTCCATGTAGGCAAGAATCTGCCCTTTTTCAACTTTATCTCCTTCCTTGACAAGCAAACTTTTGAGCATTCCTGAAGTTTTGGGGCTGACGTTAACGGAACGTTCGGGCACAATTGTGCCGTTTGCCGAAATCGTAATCGGCAGGTTCACCCTTTCGACAGCAACGGTTTTTTCCTTGCGTCTGGTTTCGCGGCTGGATCTGACTGTTAGTTGGCTGTAAGCTGTGTAGGCTACTCCTGCAAGCAGGGAAGCGGCGAGGAGTCCGCTAAGCCACGGAGTCAGCTCTTTTTTTATCTGAAAGTGCTTTACTAAGTACATATAAATTAGACCTGATGGGTCTGTCTTGAATTTAGACCGAGCGGGAACACAAAAGGTTCAATTATGATATTTTTAGTTAGGACTGATCATTTGCCACTCACCTCAACCGTTATGCCACAAGTCCTCTATGGGGGTGTGGCGGGAAGCGGAGCTTTATAAGCACCTTCTTTCTGGTTGATTCAGAAGCGTTTAGAACTGCACCACAATCGTGAGAGGTATGATTTTGATCGAGATTGAGATATTTACGCAGCAAATACGAATCTAGTTGGTAGAGACCATACTGGAAAATAATAGGAGGTTAGAGCAATGGATAAGGATCATCGATACTTGCGAATAGCCCTTGTTGTTGTCGGAATTGCCTTTCTGCTTGTCTATCCACTGATGAAGATTTGGTCATCTGGCTGGTCATGGCAACCAGCCCAATACGAATACGAACAGATGATCGTCGGCATTTATGCGACGCTTGGTGTATTTTTGCTGTTGGCTTCTCGAAAACCAGAAACGCATCTCAGCTTAATCTGGTTCACCGTCTGGTCGAGTGTTGTCCACGGGCTGATCATGGCGGTACACGCAGTGATTGATTCTGCGGAACGCGGACACCTCCTCGGCGATGTTCCAGCATTGATTTTGGTGGCAATTGTCCTTGGTTTCCTAGCGTCACGTGAAGTGGTGCCAAGTGAATGAACGGGCGCGGCAGAAAAAATCAAATCCAGCAGACAGACGAAACCCGGGGTGCTGAGTTAAAGACATCTACGACCGCTGATTTGAGCCGTTCGATCGCTCATTGTGCATTTTCTCGATTAGTACGAATCGCTGCTAAGTCAGCAAGATGTATCTCACCCCACTCATAAAGCGTTGCGATCGGCTCAAGGAAAATTTCACCTAATGATGTTAGTGAATATTCAACCATCCGTGGGATATTGACATATTCTGCTGGAGCTTATATCGTGTGCGGGCGATCGCGTATAATCAGATCGAACAGATCGAACTTTTGAAAAGTTCGATCGCCAATTTCATACTCAACAAACAGCCACTACACCCAACTCTGTAATCGCTGCCTCCGGGCCCACCAAAGAAATATACGGTTCTACAAAATATTTCTTAGCAGCATCCCGCGCTTGTGAAGCTGTCACCTGTGCAATTTCTTCTTGAAACTGCTGGTCAAATTTAATTCCCAATCCCAAAATTTCGTACCAGCCTAAAACTTGGGCAATTTGCGAATTAGTTTGTTTTCCTAAAGCATATTGACCGAGCATTTTATTCTTGCAAGCTTGCAATTCTTCCTCGCTTAGTTCGGTGTTGGCGAGTCGATCGACTTCTGCACGCAATCCTTCAAAAGCAGTCGCCGTATTTTCCGGCGCCGTACCCATGTACACGACAAACTGAGCCGTGTCCAAGCGCGTCGCGTAGACCGCAGAAACGTCGTAAGCCAAGCCCCGCTTTTCCCGCAATTCCACAAACAATCGGCTCGACAAACCGTTACCCAAATAAGTATTCAGCAACTTAATCGCTGCATAGTCGGGATTTTTGACAGAGGGTGCGAGGTAGCCCAGCATAATCACTGATTGCTGCGTATCTTGCGCCGTAACGACCGATTGAGGGGAGGGGTAGAGAGGGGGGACGTTTAAAGTTGGCAGGGGTGTTAAAGGCGCTTTCCAGTCCCCAAAAGTTCGCTCGATCAGCGCGATCGCATCTTCGGTGGATATTCTGCCGGCGACAGAAATAACTACATTATCGGGACGGAAATAGGTTTTGTGGAACTCTTCGAGCTCGTTTCTGGTGAGCTTGGACATAGTAGCTTCCGTGCCCAAGGGAGAGAAAGCATAGGGGTGTTCCTGGTACATCGAGTGCCGCAATTGCTCGAAGGCGATCGCAAATGGCTGTTCTTGTTGCGATCGAATTGCCGATATGGCAATTCGGCGTTCAAGTTCGACTTCAGCTTCCGGGAAATTGGGCGATCGCGTCAATTGCGCCGCCAACTCCAAAATCTCCTCAAAATCCGCAGAAACCGTCTTCAAACTCACTAAAAAATAGTCTGTAGTAGAGTCGGCACTCAACCTCGCTCCCACCGATTCTACACGCTCGGCAATTTCCAGCGAAGACAGCCGATCGGTTCCCTTAGTCATTACCGCCGACAGCAAGTGACACAATCCTGCTTGTTCCGGCTGCACGTAGCGACTGCCGGCCCGCAGGAATATCCTAGCTGCAATAATATCTGCTGCTGGATTTTCTGCTGCTAAGACAACAATACCGTTGTCTAAAACCGTGCGCTGGATTTCATTTTTCATGGTTAATTTAGTTGGGAACTTGTACTGAGAGTAGCTGAAGTATTGGTACTTGAAAATGGTTAATTGGTAATTGGTAATTGGTAATTACTTGATAGCCATTTTTCTATTTTCAATGCGGATCTTGTATGATGTCATACCGGGCAGGGTCTGACCCACAACATCTAAATGTAACAACATCTATCCCGTAGGGTGCGCCACAACCACAAAGAGCGCCGGACAAATGCCGAACATCTCTCCGGTACCAAAAATATATGTATTTTCACCCGTTTACCAATTAGATTGGTTTGAGTACCACGGCTGTATAGCGTCGGGGAGAGAGATATTGTTGAGCTAGGCGCTGGATGTCTAATGGCCCAAATGCTTTAATCCTGGTGGGATAGCTAAGCGCTAATTCCGCAGTGGCGATCGTATTGTAATATCCGTAAAGACCGGCTAGCTGTCCCGGCGTTTCGAGCGAGAAAGCAAAATCGTTGCACAGCAAACGCTTACAGCGGAGTAATTCTACCTCGGAAACCGGCTCAGACTGCAATTCCCAAAGTCGATCGCAAATCCGAGATTCAACCTCTTCGACATCCTTGGCTTCCAAGACTGCACTGATAGTAAATAAACTCGATTCCCGTTGCAGCGAGAAAGTGCTGTCGATCGCCTCTACCAATTGTAATTCTTCCCGCAGTTCCCTGACTAAACGCGAAGTCCGCCCGTCTGCGAGCAACACAGACAGCAAATCCAAGCCGCAAGCACTTTGCAAATGTTCAACTCCCGGGCCCGTCCAGGCCATCATTAGCCGCGCTTGTTCCAATCGGGGGAGGCCCAATTCCTGACGGCGAATTTCTATCAGTGGCGGTTCCGCCTCTGCGGTTAATTTGGGACAATCCCACCGATCCGAAAACTGCTCGAATGCTTTCCCCGTAATATCTCTGGCCTGTTGTTCATCAATTCCCCCGACTATCACCACAGTCATATTTTCCGGCTGATAGTGCGATCGGTGGAAACAGCGCATTTCGTAGGGAGTTCGGGACATCAGCAGTTCTTCCGTGCCGAGTACCGATCGCCTGTAGGGATGCCGCTGGTAAACTGTTTCCATCATGGCTTGGAAACCCAGCCAATCGGGATTGTCTTGAGCTTGACGGATTTCTTCGAGCACCACATCTCGCTCGCGATCGAATTCCCGATCCGGAATCGAAGCCCGCAGCAGCAATTCTGCCAGTGGCTGCGCTGTTTCTGCTAAATAATCGGCCGCAGCGTTGACGAAAAAATGGGCGTAGTCGTGACTTGTAGCTGCATTGGCGACACCGCCGCGATTTTCGATTACCTGGTCAAATTCTCCCGGGGCGATCGAATCCGTCCCTTTAAATATCATGTGTTCTAGAAAATGAGCCATTCCCGACCACGAATCCGGCTCCAGCGTAGCGCCAGCCCTCACCCACACGTCTAGCGCGACCACCGGTGTGGCCGAAATCCGCTGGTGAATGACCGTTAACCCATTATTCAGCTTCCAGACATTGGCTGGGAACTCTAAAGCAGTGAGCAGTTGAGACAAGCTAGTTATTCTTAAACTTTAGTTAACTTCGGCTGCAACTATGGTAGCGCTTTACAGCTCTGCGATCGGGATTAATTGATACAGAAATCATTACTCATCTGCTATTAATCCTTACTCATCAGTTATTTTTTGCTTTTTTTTCAAGCAGTCTCAAAAATTATTACCATTTTTTTGCTCAAAAGTCAATAGGTTTCGCGGGATATTAATGAATCAGTCGGGAGAAAGAGGATGTTATCAAAATATATCAATAAATTAAGAGATGTAAGAACACTAAAGACATTGAGAGGAGAAACGACAGATGGTAGCTACCCTAGAAGATACCAAGCGCCAAGCGATCGCCACTAAATTAGCAGACATGAAAGCGCTGCAAAACTTGTTGATTGCCAACGAGCAATTGTTCATCAATTCCTGCAACGACTCCGAACTGGCTGATCGCTTCCGGGATATGCTCGAAGACGATCGCAAAAATTTGGGCGTATTAGAAACCACGATCGTGCAATACGGCATTCAAGCCGAGCCCAAAGAAACCAGCGCCAAAATGATTGAAGAAGTTCAGAAACTCATGCAAGGTTCTGAACTCACATTGTTTGAAAAAGTCACCCAGCACGAACTGCTCAAACACAAACAAACAATGGCCGGTTTGTTAATTCACAAAGCTGCTCAAGTAGTCGGCGCCGACATCGAAGCCGCCATTACTCCTCTCAACACAGTTAACTTTGAAAACCGCGCTCACCAAGAGCAACTCAAGGGAGTTATGGAAATCTTGGGCGTGCGTGAACTGACCGGCAAAGACCCCGACCAAGGCGTTTGGGCTCGCGTGCAAGATGCAATGGCAGCTATGACCGGCATCATCGGCGGTGCAGTTACCCGCAGCAAAGATGAGATGAACATCACCGAAATCATCTCCATGGATCACCGCAAAGCCGATACCCTATTTATGGAAATCGCAAGCACCGACGATCCTCAAAAACTACAAGAATTCTTCGGTCAACTTTACAAAGACCTCAGCGTTCACGCCGAAGCCGAAGAACAAGTTGTTTACCCAGCAATTCGCAGCTACTACAGCAACACTAAAGAACTTTACGACGAGCAAGCAGAAATGAAGCAAATGCTCGCCAAGATTAAGTCAATGAGCCCGACCTCTCCTGAGTTCAAAGCCCAAATCAAACAGCTCCAAACAGCAGTTCAGGATCACGTAAAAGAAGAAGAAAACGATATGTTCCCTCAAATTCGCCGCAACTTGAGCGAAGCACAAATGGAACAAATGGCTACTCAATTCAAAGCAGCCAAAAGCACCATCCAGCAAGAAATGGCTAACCTGAGCTAATTCAGCAGCGAGCTAATTGTAGCTCTAGGTGAGCTCAAAATTAGCTAAACTGCAACCTATCAATCCCGCTACCCACGTAGCGGGATTACTGTTTTGTGTAAACTCACCAATGTTCAAAAACTAATATCAAATCTGTTAGCATCGGAATTATTCATTTATCTATTCTTTTCATCTGCGTGAATCAGCATCCATCCCTTGTCATCAGCAGTGAAGAAATTCTCTTTTTTTTAACTGCAGATGAGGGGAGATTAACACAGATTAATTGTATCAATTTCGTTTGCATCGTCCGTGATTGTTGACTCTTCGGCGAAGCAGAGTGGGCATCACTGTTGACTGCATTTTACACCCGATGATGCTAACAGATTGAATATAACTAAAAAAATGAATAAACCCGCCCTAGGTAACATGGTTGTGGGGGCGGGTTTATTTAAATTGTGAGTTATAGTCAGAGGTTGTGCGTGAAAGTTCCCCGACAAAATGCGGTTATTTATATATTAACTCGCGCCAAATCTACCCGTTAATCACAGATCCGCCGTTGGGATGCAAAATTTGACCCGTCATGTAAGACGAATCTTTTGAAGCTAAAAACACGTAACTGGGGGCAACTTCATCGGGTTGACCCGCGCGTCCCAAGGCTGTGTCTGCACCAAATTTCTCCACTTTTTCTTCAGGGAAAGTTGCAGGAATTAGAGGGGTCCAAATCGGGCCGGGGGCGACTCCGTTGACGCGAATTCCTTTCTCAGCTAAACTTTGAGACAAAGAGCGGGTAAAGGCAACAATTGCTCCTTTTGTGGAGGAGTAATCTAGTAATTGTTGATTGCCTTTATAGGCGGTGACAGAGGTAGTGTTGATAATTGCACTTCCCTCTTTGAGGTGTTTGAGAGCGGCTTTTGTGAGGTAAAACATTGAGAAAATGTTGGTGCGGAAGGTGCGCTCTAATTGTTCGGCGGTGATGTTTTCGATGCTTTCTTGGGGATGCTGTTCGGCGGCGTTGTTGACGAGGATGTCGAGATGCCCAAATTCTTTAACTGTTTGTTCTACAAGGTTTTGACACACGCTTTCGTCGCCGATGTCGCCGGCGATCGCAATACAGCGTCGGCCTTGTTGTTCGATCGCCTCTTTGGTTTTTTTTGCATCATCATCTTCGTTAAGATAACTGATGACTACGTTAGCGCCTTCCTTGGCAAAGGCAATCGCCACCGCACGCCCGATACCACTGTCTCCGCCGGTAATTAAGGCTACTTTGTCCCGCAATTTGTCGCTACCGCGATAGCCCTCCGCGAAGGATTGAGGTTGCGGAGTCATTTGCGATTCAATACCGGGTTGCTGTTCTTGATGTTGAGCCGGATTAATCTTCTGTTCGGTTGGCATAAAAAATTCCTCTAAGTTCTACCTATATAAATAAAGGTTTTCTGTAACTAGGGAATCGCTCTTTTTGCCGATCGTCCTCTACTACTAAAGACAGTAATTAAAGAGATAAATAAACCCGTCAGCCGATCCCATGATTGTGGCGGGCTGGTTTATATAAATTGTGAGTTTTTCTCAAACATTGTCGGTAAAACCAGCGCCTACGATCAAGGGGATATATTTGTTGTAGAGGCAGGTTTCACGAAAAATATTTCCGGTAATTAAAGAAATCCATAAACCCGCCCTGCCAGCCTCTAATTATTGTCACAATAGCAAAAAGCACGCCAAAACATGATTTGACGTGCCGTTTAAACAAGCTAGTTGCTAATTGCTGAGTCTCGACCTAGGAATCCTACCTAACATTACAACCAGGCACCCGAAGTAGACTCGCCTAACAGTAATTTAGAGTCCTTTTTCGGGAGATCGTGCTCTTCTAAAAACGATAGAACCAGCGAACTCACCTCGCGTCCGATGTTGGAGCGAACAAAGCTGCTAACACCTGCTATCTCAGGAACGAGCAAGTTATCGGCGCTGCCCTGTCCCAGAGCCTTCGCTGAACGGTCGGGGTCGGGGTTATTCAGAGGATCGGGGATGCTAGAAGCAGTTACCGTCTGGCCAGTCAGCTCATCTATGCTCTCAATAGCCCTTTCTGGTTCTGTCGGTATTGGCGCCGGCACGATCGGCGTCACAAACGCATTCGGCCCTGGCACCGTTAAAGGAACAGGGTTGGGCCCGGTCGGAATCGGGAACGGGTTCGGAACGCCCGGAGCGTTGAAAACTTCCAATAGCGAATAGTTGCCCGGAGCTAAATTGGTGAACAGCACCTCGCCCTTAGCATCACTCCTGACCAGAGGCTCGGTACCAGCATCGTAGCGGCCATTGTTGTTCAAATCCAAGGTGAAAGGGATATCCTGCAAAGGAGGCTCGCCCTCATCTTGAAGGCCGTTGCGGTTGTCGTCCCGGAATTTTCTTCCGATCGCGTTAAAGAACTGGCCGTTGCCCACCAAAGCACAAGTAAACGTTTGGTTTGCGCCCAGAACGATGTCCAGTTGTTGAGTAGTTTGGAAAGAATTTGAAGGCGTGACTTCCCGGACTCGGTAAATACCGGGGGTCAAATTGCCAAACTCCCAGCGGCCGAACTGATCGCTGACGCTAGTGGTTTCTCCCGCATCGAGGGCGTTGTTACCGTTGCTGTCGAGGTAGATTGCGACCCCTGAGATCGGCGTTTCAAAGCCGTCTCGGTAGCCGTTGCCGTTCAAGTCTTGGAATTTGCACCCAGTGATCCGGCTGTTGGGGGTGTTGCCAAAGACGACGTTGGCATCTTGATTGCTGAGGTTGAACTGCACCCGAGCCGGAGTAGTAGCACTAAAACCAGCTTGCGGCACTTCCCGAACCACATAATTGCCCGGTTGCACGTTGGTGAAAGCGGCGCGTCCGTTGGCGTCAGTTACTCTCGACTGTTCCCCTGTGTCGAGGACGCCGTTGTCGTTGGCATCAATGTAGGCCGTGACGCCGGCAATGCCCCCTTCCTTTGGAGTGTTGCCCGGTTCGTAACGACCGTTAGCGTTTTTATCGTTGTATTTGAAGATCGTGATGTTGGGGAGCGTATTCCCGACACCACCGCTGCCTGGATTTACCGGAATCGGGGTGAAGAATACTGCGGGTTCCGGGTTGACCGGCGGGAACGGGGGCGGAAAGTTCGCCGCAATGACCCGCTGGCCGCCTGGAACTGTTGGATCTGCCACTATGAAAGGCAGTGTTCCCTGCTGTCGCGATTCTGGCCCGGGGGCTGTGACTTCTACCGGGTTCTGGGTAGTGTTAATTGGCGGCTGGTTGGCTATGAATGTTTCAAAGGTTTCCAATACTGAGTAGCTGCCAGCTTTCAAATTTCTGAAGGTAGCCCTTCCGTTAGCGTCTGTTAACAGTCGCGGTTCGCCCGCGTCTGTTCTGCCGTTGCGGTTCACATCTATGATGAACGGGATGCCCTGGAGAGGAATTTCCCCTGCGTCTTGTATGCCGTTGGCGTTGTCGTCGCGGAATTTAAAGAGCGGGATTTCGTACAGGGGAGTGTTGCCCACTTGAGCGCAAGCCCAGATTTCGCCAGGGCCGAGGTTAACGTCAAGCAGGGAGATGCTGCCGGGGGGGGTGCTTTGGGGAAAATCTTTTTCTAACGGTTCAGTGCCCGGCCCGTTGGCGCGCTCTTCCCGAATCCGGTAAAGCCCTGGCTGCAAATTGGTGAATCGATACTCGCCGTTTCTATCAGTTAAGGTACTGGTGTCCCCTTGATCTAGCTGACCGTTGTTGTTGGCATCGATATAGATCCTGACGTTTTCCATCGGGGGTTCACTCCCGTCTCGAAAGCCGTCGTTGTCTACGTCGAGGTATTTGCAGCCAATTATCTGACCACCGATCGGGATTGAACTATTGCCGAACAACACTGTGGCATTAGTGCCCGCGAGGGTGACGACGACTGGGTTGGGAGTTGTCGGGCTGAAATTGGCTGGCGGGATTTCCCTGACTGTATAGGTGCCTGGAAGCAAGCCTGGAAATACGAAGTTTCCGCTGGCGTTTGTCAACGTCGAGGGTTCACCTGGCTCGACATTGCCGTTGTTATTGGTGTCAATAAAGATTTGGACGTTGGAGATTGGCGGCTCGCCTGCATCTCGAATGCCGTCGCGGTCGAGGTCATTGAACTTGGTACCCTGGATACCCGCAGGAGCGTTGCCAAAATTGATGGTTGGCGGTAGCACTATTGGGGGTAATACAGGGGTTACCTGACTAGCATTTCTTTCTGCCATGATTTTCTGTTCCTTCACACCTAAATCTACGTAAGCTACAGGCTACTGTATCACTTTGTCAATCAGCAGTTAGCTGCTGCTAGCGACTGACGATCGCTACTCAATCATACATACGTCTACGTTGCTCGAAGGTTCCTCATCTAACATCAGGCTTACTCCAGCTTGGTCGCACGAGATTATATCAGGTTTTGAATAACGGTGGCAATTTGAGCGCAATATCTTCAAGATTTGCGCCCTGAGTTCTTCTGCCCGTGGACACTTGCTGTTTTGAGCTGGAACAAGGTTAAAACTCACTGCACCTCGGTGACTTGAGCGACCTCGCCACGAGGGCGATCGCACTTGGGGAATTGTCTGATAATTCCTAAAAACAGGTATGATACTGTCTCTGAATCTTGCTCCTCATATACAAGCCAGCTTTGGGCTTCCCGGAACTCTGGCTATGCGTTGGAGGTTGCCAACAATAGGGTATCACGCGATCGCCCTTTAACCTCTTCCTGATTTTTATCTACGGTTTGGGATTCGGGGCGATGCAGTTTTGTGTCACCCTACATAACCGAGAAATCTCTCCCGCTCACAGTGCTGACCGAGTTCCCGATCGCCGAATTAATTAATTCCTTTGCCTTGACAATTTGGCTGATTTCTGAATTCAGATTCAGACCGAAATTCTGTTGCCCAAAGTTAGGAATATTGCCTAAATTCGCAAAACGTCGATCGCCCAAAAAATCACTAATTCGATCAGTATCACCACGCGAACTCAAAGGCAAGCTATCTGCCCCAATATTATTGGCTGCTGCAGGTTCGCCCGCATAGCTGCTGGCATTCGTCAGCGGGTCGCCTTTCAAGGATTTAGCCGAGGTACCCTCAGCCTCTGCTGTCACCACATCTCCCGTCACCACATCGATTTGGCTAGCCCGAATCTCTGCCGAGACAACAACCACCGCAGGCGGAGTCGTTTGAATGAAACCGGGCGGCGGAACTTCCCTGACAACATAACTACCTACCGGAACGTTACGGAAACTGTAATTGCCCTGAAGGTCGCTGAAGGTACTCGCTTCACCCGGATCTAAACTGCTGTTATTGTTAAGGTCGATGTAAATTTGAGTATTGGCGATGGGCGGTTCCCCGGGCTCTAGGATGCCGTTGGCGTTAAAATCGTTAAATTTCACACCGCTGATGGTGCCAGTCACCAACACGTTACCAAAGCTGAGATTAGTGGCATTTGTGCCGTTGCCCACGGTGAGCGGAGTCGGATTGGGCGTGGTTTGTCGAAAACCGGGCTGCGGGACTTCCCTCACCACATAGGTCCCTGGAGGCAAATTGATAAAAGAGAAATTACCTTCGGGGTTTGTTAAAGTCGAAGGTTCGCCCGGATCTAAACTGCCGTTGTTGGTGAAATCAAGGTAAATCGGCCAGTTGGCAACTCTCGGTTCCGTCGGTTCGTTGATGCCGTTAGCGTTGAGGTCGTTGAACTTGAAGCCGCTGATGCTGCCGGTAGGAAAATTGTTGCCGAAATTGACGCCGACAGCGTTGGTATTGCCGGTTATGTCGATCGGGCCTGGATTTGGCGTAGTCTGTACCCATCCAGGTTGCTGGACTTCCCTCACCAAATACCGGCCGGGAGAAACATTGGCAAAAGTGTAGTTGCCTTGTGGGTTGGTGATGGTATTGGGTTCGCCCGGATCAAAGCTTTTGTTGCCGTTGAGGTCGAGGTAAATGGGCCAATTTTCCAGAGGCGGATCTGTCGCATCTCGGACACTGTTGGCATTGAGGTCGTTGAACTTGAGACCGCTGATGCTGCCAACAAAAAAGACATTCCCAAAATTGATGTTGTTGACAGTGGCGTTGGAAGTAACGTTAACCGGGCCGGGGTCAGGTGTGGTTTGGAGAAAACCCGGTTGCTGGACTTCTCTCACCAAATATGTATCTGCGGGAATATTGACAAAAGCGTAATTTCCTTCAAGGTTTGAAAAAGTAAAAGGTTCGCCGCCGTCGAGCCTGTTGTTGCGGTTGAGGTCGAGGTAAATTTGCCAGTTAGCTAGCCCTTGTTCCCCAGGATCTCGGCTGCTGTTGTTGTTGATGTCGTTGAATTTTGTACCTGCGATCGTCCCTGCGTTAAAGTTGTTGCCAAAATTGATATTGCCAGCGTTCGTGCCGCTGGTAATCGTGATAGGTGCGGGATTTGGAGTAGTTTGGCGAAAGTTCGGCTGCTGGACTTCCCTAACTTGGTAAGTTCCCGGCGGCAGGTTGGCGAAGATGTAGTTGCCTTGCGGGTTTGTGAGGGTGGAAGGTTCGTTAAATTCTGGTTGGCCGTTGTTGTTGAGGTCGAGGTAGATTTGCCAGTTGGGAATGGGGACTTCTCCGGGATCTGGGAGGCCGTTGGCGTTAAAATCGTTGTATTTAGTGCCGCTGATGCTGCCGACTTGAAAGTTCCCGATGTTGACGTTGCCGATGTCTATTTGGCTGGCGGTTCTGAATTCGGACATGGTGTTGCTGGGGCCCAATGAACGCGGTTCAATGTTTTCTGTAGGGCAATCTAGCAGTTTTTTTGCCAATTGCAGCTATTTCAGGGGATAAATTATTTTTAGGAAAGGGAAGGGGAGAAAAGTTGTGAGTTTTGACTTAACTCGTTCGCAGGCATAGCCAGGGAATCAGTTAATGCCTTATGCCCAATTCCCTATGCCGAAATTCCCAATTTTTTCCAGATTTGATGTACGATCGCTACCAGTTTTGCAGAGGTCGAATTCCCAATGTCCCAAAACTTGACAGCAAGCTGGAATGAAGCCCGCCAGGTTCCGAGTTTGCTCTTCGGCTGGAGTTTGTGCGGTTTATTGGTAATGGGATCGATCGCCCCTACTCCTGCTGTCGCACAGCTACCTACCTCCGAACAGAGTAACAGCAACAGCCCGATCGCTCAAACAGGTGCGATCGTCCGCCCCACGCTCAAATTGGGCAGCCGAGGGTCGGAAGTGATCGAACTCCAAGCTGCTCTTAAATTATTGGGCTTTTACGCTGACACTGTAGACGGGATTTTCTCACAAAGCACCGCTAGATCAGTGTCTCAGTTCCAGGAAGCAGCAGGTCTGCCTCCCGACGCAATAGTCGGTCAAGATACTTGGAACCGTCTGTTTCCTGCGACTCCGAGTGCCATCGAAAACCCCATCGCTAACGATCCTGTAAATCCCGACAACTCAGAGGTTAACCCCCAAGCGCAGCCAACAAATTTTCCGGTTTTGAGAAGACGAATGCGGGGGGCCGCAGTCAGAGATTTGCAAGAACGGCTGCGGGCCAAGGGATTTTTGCGGGTGAGTGCTGACGGCGTTTTCGGCCCGGAAACTCAAGCTGCTGTCAAGGCGGCTCAGCGACAATATCAACTGCCAGCAGACGGCATTGTCGGCCGCGCAACTTGGGAAGCTCTGCTGCGTTGACAGCAAGCGAAAACTGCCGGGTGTGTACGTTGCGGTATCGGACGATCGTACAAATTGTTAATAATCGCTTTTGGAAGTATTTCATCACATCAAAAAGTGTCAAGTTTGGTAAACAAAGTGTTTTTATGCGCGCAGTTGGTGTTAACTTAAAAACATGAGGGGCAAAACCAAGAAGCACAAAAAACTTGGATAAAAAATTTGGAATTAGAGTATTTGTCCCGCTCGGCTCTAGTCCGCAGGCAACGCCTGAACCTTGTAGCTTATTAGCAAAGAAAGGTTGATATTGCGATTCGTATTGGTTAGATAGCTTGAGGCTATTGGATTAATCAAAAGTTGCGATCGCACAACAGTCAAACACAGAAGTCTGAATAGACTCCGCTGATAGCTAGCTCGTCCGCAGAGTAGTTGCAAAAAAGTCCACCTTAGTTGTAGTTTGCTGAAACTCAGCAGAGCTAAAAACCCACTTGGATCAACTTAATTTACAAACTTTTTAGGGTCTGGCATCCGATATGCTAGGCCCTAAAATTTTGAAATTTTGAAGTAGCAAGCAGTCTTTGGCAGTCAACAGTCAACAGTTAACTAATGACTAAGTAAGTCGGCGCTTTAAAACGCAACTATGTAAACGATGTAAAGTGTCCAAATGCTCTCTACTGCCTGACTTAAGCCTATTTACATACTGTTACATTATTCGGTTTAATCCCGCCTACCTACTTAATGACTAATGACCATTTCATTTAATTTCTTCAATTCGAGCATTCAAACCGTTAGCACTGAGCATTTGTACCAATTCCTCAGCTTTTTCGCGTTCCCGAAAAGCACCTGCTTGCATCACCGGTCGCCCGCTGGAAAAAGAGCGAAAAGCACCGGGAACGAGGGATTGCATTTTTTGTCGATCGCGCCAACTGTCGGTATCCACCACAACTCGATACCGGAAACCCAAAGCTCTGGCTCGATCGAATGACGGCGAATTATCCTCGGCATCGGGCAAAGAATTCCCCCCTAAAGGTGCAGGTACATAGCCGCCCCTTCCGATAGGAATGTTGCGGCCCGGAACCGGCAATCTACCCTCGGAAGAAACCGAACTCGAACTATCAAAATTGGGAGGAATCATTGGTTGCTGTACCGAAATTTCCGAAACCGATCGAAAACTCGGATCGGGCACGGGAATTGCGATCGCCCCTTGGACTACGGATGAACCAGCGGCATTCCTCGGAGAAAGCTCTTGTCGCAACTCAGCGCTTGGCGGTGTCGATCGATTTTGCACCGGTCGCCTCGAAACGGGCGCAGGCGGGGGAAGTGGCGCTCTTTCAGTTCTGGGACTTAGCCGCCCGGGAGTGTAAGCCGGGAGAGAAGTGTCTGGGCCACCGATGCTGGGAGGTCGATCGGTCGTTAGCTGCAAAGCACTTCCCCCCATTGGCGGCGGTGTAAAAGTTCCCGCCACATCAACCGAGCCCGTCGTCCGGCTGCTCAATAATTGATTCCCGTAAGCTGGGATTACTTGACCTTTGGCCGCATTGTTCACATCGTACTGACCGTTGTTGCGAATGACATTCCCTCCCGGTTCGGCGGCAGTTCCCAAATCCGGCAGAGCTTTCGATATCGCCACAATTCCGTCCCGCCGGTTACTCTCGATATAATTGTTACGCAGCACAGGTCTAGCATTAGCTTGCACCACCACGCCATCTTTATTGCGAGTAATTTTGTTACCGATTAGCAAAGGCGAAGCGTTCTGCGCTACATTCACCCCAAATCCCGTGTTTTCAAACACATTATCTCGAACTTCCGGCTGGGAACTGCCAAAAATAGTAATGCCGTTAGCTCCATTTTTCGAGAAAACATTCCCGCCAATCGTTGGCCTGGAAGTACCCACTACCGAAATGCCGTCGTGAGTGCTGCCAGAAAAAGTATTGTTGACAACCGTTGGAGAACTTGATTCGATCCACAAAGCGTAACCGCGATAGTTGGTATTCGTCACCGTCACCCCGCTGAGTCCCGCCCCATCTGCGCCTAAAATCGCAATATTTTGACCCGCCGAAGTCGGACTGATAAAGTATCCTCCGCCTTTGATGACAATATTCTGACCGCGAGTGTTGGGATTTCCCTGAACTGTCACGCTGGGCCTGAGCATTAATGGAAATTTTTCGCCGGTTTGCTCGCTGTAAGTACCGGGCGCTAGCAAAATCGCTGTTTTGGGCGGGGCCACGCTTAAGGCGTAGGTAAGGGTTTTAAACGGAGCTTGATCACTGCCGTTGCCTCCTGTGTCGCTGCCGCCGGTCGAGCTGACGTAGAGTATGTTAATCTCGCTCTGCAGCGTCTGAGAAAGTAGCTGCACTCCCGGTATCCCGGCAGCGATAACTGACGGTTGATGGTTGCAAAGGGCGGTGGTGGCAAAAACGAGCAGAAGGCAAGAACTCAAACAAGATTTTTGCGATCGCTTTTCTTTGCACTCGCTATATTGAGAGTTTAGGAGCATAAATAAACCCCACTGATTTGCCATCCGAGTTCCGCTTCCCGAGTTCGGTGTCGGGTTTTCGCGATCGCACTTTGATTTCACCCGCCTGCTGGGGTTTTCTTCTGTTAATCTTTTGTGTTGTTCTGCTAACCTCACGGCTCTCCTCCGAAGTGTGGTATGCAGTTTAACGATTCCACTCTCATCAAGTTTGATCTATTATGCTTTGTTTTCATCAAATTCAATAAAACTTAAAAAAATATTGTCGAATTTACATCGGTTTATGCCAAAATTAAGCCGCCTGCTTTGCCACGATCTTGACGGCGTGGGAGAATGTAGCGGGCTGATTGGTAAGATTAATTATAATTAGGGTGGTTCTGAATGACCGACAAACAAAACAGAACTTTACCGGCACAGCCAGCCCTCTGCCGGATTTTAGATGCAAATTTAGATCGATCGCGCGAAGGGTTGAGAATTATTGAAGAATGGTGCAGGTTTGGTATCAACAGCGCGGATTTAGCTGGCGAGTGCAAGCAACTGCGTCAAGAATTGGCTGCTTGGCACGTCGCAGAACTTCGCAGTGCTAGGGATACACCGGCAGATCCGGGTACGGAGTTGACTCACCCGCAGGAAGAGCAGCGTTCGAGCATTCAGCAGCTACTGGAAGCGAATTTCTGTAGGGTGGAAGAATCTCTGCGGGTACTCGAAGAGTATGGCAAAATTTACGATCGGAATATGGGCGCGGCTTTTAAGCAGATGCGCTATCGGGTTTATACTCTCGAAAGCAATTTGCTGGCTTACCGGCGCTACCAGCAGTTACTGCGATCGCAGTTATACCTTGTAACTTCCCCCAGAGATAACTTGATGGGATTCGTGGAAGCTGCTTTGCAAGGCGGACTGACTTTGGTGCAGTACCGCGACAAAAACTCAGACGACGGCGCAAAGCTGGCTAACGCGCGCAAGCTTTGCGAACTTTGTCACCGCTACGATGCTTTGCTGATTGTGAACGATCGCGTGGATTTTGCGATCGCAGCGGATGCCGACGGCGTACACTTAGGACAGGGAGATTTGCCTGTGGCGGAAGCGCGCAAGTTGCTCGGCCCGGGACGCATCATCGGTCGTTCTACTACGAATGGCGAGGAAATGCAGCGAGCTATTGAAGAGGGAGCCGACTACATTGGAGTTGGGCCTGTTTACCACACTCCTACTAAACCTGATAAACAGGCCGCAGGTTTGGACTATGTGCGGTATGCTGCTGATAAGTCGCCGATTCCGTGGTTTGCGATCGGCGGAATTGATATCAACAACCTCGATGAAGTATTGAATGCCGGAGCTCAAAGGGTTGCTGCTGTACGCGCGATTATGGAAGCAGAACAGCCTACTTTAGTGACGCAGTTTTTCATCTCGCAGTTGATTCGGATGCAGAATCTAAAAGCTCAGAAAGCTTTGCAGGGGAAAAGCTAGGTTGATGGGGAATTTGTAGGGCGGGTTTAGCACAGGAAATCTGTGCATAAAATATAATTTTGTTACAAAACCCGCCCTAAAAACAGATATTTTACTGATGATAAATCAAATTGCGCTGCAAGTTAACGGAGAAACCCGCAATTGTGCGATCGACACACCGTTACCAGAATTACTAAAACAATTAGGATTAAACCCGCGCTTGGTGGCTGTAGAGTACAACGGGGAAATTCTGCACAAACAATTTTGGGAAACTACACAGATGCAAGAGGGCGACATATTAGAAATTGTCACAATTGTCGGGGGAGGCTAGCCACAAATGGGTGACAAATTAAGCCTCTAGTCCGCCAGGGAATGAATTCCCTGGCTAATAGCTAAAGTCCTCTCAAGAGGACTAATAAGTTCTTCAGTCCTCTTCAGAGGACTTTAGCTTTGAGGCAGGGGTTTCAACCCCTGTCGGACTATCGGTTCTACGCTAAGTTGTCAGGAATCTGCCGAACCTAGGAACGAAGAATTAAACAGCGACAGCTTCAGCCACTGGTTCAGCCACAGGTGCTGCTACAACAGGATAAATGCTGACTTTCTTGCGAGTTTTGCCTTTTCTTTCAAAAGTCACTACACCGTCAATCATGGCAAACAGAGTATCATCTCTGCCGATACCAACATTATTACCGGGGTGAACTTTAGTGCCGCGTTGGCGGATCAAAATGTTGCCAGCTTTGACAACTTGACCGCCGTACTTTTTGACACCCAGACGCTGAGAATTAGAGTCGCGTCCGTTACGTGTACTGCCTGTACCTTTCTTGTGGGCCATAATATCCTCAACTGTATTTACTATGTTTTATTCTGAATCAGTTTCGGCGGTTTGGGGAGTTTCCACAACTGCTTGAGTTAAGTCTCTGGCGGCCAAGACTGTACCGTTGACGCTAATCGAGTCAATCATAAAGCGAGTTGTTTCTTGACGGTGCCCTTTTTTCTTCCGAGTTTTCTTTTTCGGCTTCATCTTGTAGACGAGGACTTTGCGGCCCCGGAAATGCCGTAGAACCGTTCCTTCTACTGTGGCATTTTCTAGTAGAGGCTGGCCGATATGAACCTCGCCTTCGTGCTGGATCAGAAATACTTTGTCTATGGTGACTTTGGATTCAGCTTCAACGTGAAGCAGTTCGATGTCGTAGAAGCGGCCTGGTTCTACCCGAAATTGTTTGCCGCCGGTTTCAATGATTGCGTAAGTCATGGGATGGTGGTTGAAATTGCCGTACAGGTAGCTGATGAGTCGTTGGTCATTGGTCGTTGTGGACTTTTGACTGCTGACTGCTCTCCAGCTTTTGGAATGTCTTAACCTGATCCGAGCCGGATTTAGACAGACAATCTACTATTATTGCGGATTGTTGTAGTTTTGTCAAGGTAAAAGAAACTTAATGTTTTCTAATTGTTAGTTTGAGAACTGATTTGTGGCGACGAACTACGGAATGCTTACAGAGTTAAATGTAGATTTTCTCGGATTCTCTCTTCTGAAATAGAGCAGGTAAAAGTATGACTCAGGAAAATTCCGAACATTTGCTGAAAAAAATCTGGAAAATTTTGACTACCGACCATCGGCAATTGTTGCGGGGACAGCACGATGTTGTGGTAGATAGTGTTGATAGTATAAATGCGGTAATTTCTGGTGCTGTTGCTGTAGTAGGAGTGACGGGTGCCGCTATCAGTCCTGCTATTCCAGTTGTTGCCGCTGGGATTGGGCTCGTGCAAATTGCTGTGCGGTGGCACAAGCGTTTTAAAAATAAGCCTCAGCAAGAGCGCTCGTTTTCTGATTACGTGCAGTTAGCTGCGGTTCTAGCTTATTGTACATCTTTCGAGAAATGTCTAAACGCCAGCGATGTTTTAACTCGAATTAATCTCAACTCTGTTCTATCAGAAGAGTTTAAACAACAAATCGAAGAACTTGCCGAATCTTCCTTAGATGAACAGGAAGCCAGGAAAACGATGAGCGGTTTTCCCGGATCTAAATTGGCTGAAAAATTCAATCATTTATTATTAACTTACTTACAGCAAGTAGGATTAACTAAAGGCGAAGCTCAGACGTTGACAGAGCGAGTAGCTTGGAGTACACCTCGCTACATTAGTCAGGCATTAGCTGAAGCAAAAGATGACTTAAAAGTGCTGGCAGAACGTTATAGCGAGCGCTGGCAAAAAGATCTAGATAAATACGATAAAATCGATGCTTACTTAGAAGAGACAATTGCCTCAAAACCAGAAGAAAAAGTATTTGATGAAGACTTTAAGTTTAAAGATATCTACGTGCCTCTGAAGGCAAAGCGGCTAGATAAAAATGGCAAGCTCATAAATGATGCAGAAGCTTTCGATTTGGAAACTTGGGCAAAAGAATTACTTGCAGATGAAAAGAAACAAAATCAAGTAATGTTTGTCGAAGCTGGACCCGGACGCGGTAAGAGCGTTTCTTGTCGGATGTTTGCTGACTGGGTGCGGCAATATTTACATCCAGTTTGGACGCCCGTGTTAATTCGACTGCGAGATATTCCTACATTGCACAAGAGTTTTCGAGAAACGCTAAAAGAGGCAGTTAATGCGGGTTTTGCTAGCGATGACGGCTGGTTGACAGATAGAAACACACGATATTTGTTTTTCTTGGATGGCTTTGACGAGTTGCTGATGGAACAATACGGTTCAGTTAAGGCTCAAACCCTGGTAAATTAGGTATTGTTTCCAAAAATGGAGAGTAAGTTAGCGTGCAT
>NZ_JAUBQB010000138.1:0-7945 GCF_036701035.1 Microcoleus sp. Pol7_B2
TGTCATTGGTTTTCTCACAGGATGGTCTTGGATCTTACATTCTTTATCTCTAGCACATCTTTAGAAAAATGGTATAATTCGTCATTGCGGCTGGCATTTGCCGGCGCGAATTAATCCGATGCGGCGGGCAATGGCATCTTCGGCAGAATCGTAAGGACCCCACTTTTCAATAATACTGGGGTTTTGTTCTTCAAGTTGCGCGATCCTCTGCGAGGGCTCCGCCAACGGCAAAATTTCGCAATTCCCCGCAGGACGTTTGACAATATAAAATTTTGGTGTTTCTGTCATAGCTAAATTCGTCAAATAAAAGCTGGATACTAACTAGGCAATTGGCTCATTATATCAAATAGGGAAACAGCAATGCCGTGTCCCAAGTGTGTCTTAGCATTAAACTCGCCGTCCTACAGTAGTTGAAACCCCTCCCGGACTGCGGATTTAACCGCCTGCAACTAATAAGAATTAAAAAAAACTAACACTTTTGGAAGATGCCACAATATTTATCTATGATCAAAATATAGACATTTGTCTAAACAGTGCATTAACCCCTTTCAGAAGTGGCGAAATATTCTAATCAATACCAAAAAAAACCATGCAATTTCTACCCAAAACAATCCCCGAAATTCAACCAGAAATCATATCAGTTAAAGAATCACCGCCAGAACTTGTTACTTTCGATGTCGGCGGGATGAAATGTGCCGGCTGCGCGAAAGCTGTGGAACGCCAACTCATGCAATATTCAGGCGTAATTTCAGCTTGCGTTAACTTAGCCGTAGAAGTCGCGACGGTTGAGTGTCAACCGGGGACTGTCGATGCAGAAGCTTTAGCGAAAAAGTTGACTGATAATGGATTTCCCTCTCAGTCTCGTTCAGGTGAAAATCAGTGGGAAGCAGAAGCGACAACAATTGAACGACGGCGACAAGAAATTCGACAGCAAATCAAGCAATTGACGATCGCCCTTATCCTAATTATTTTATCGGGTTTAGGTCACGTACTCGGCACAAAAGCCCCAATTCTCAGCAATATTTGGTTTCACTGGGGACTCGCCACCCTAGCTTTGCTGCTACCGGGCCACCCGATTATCGTTGACGGGTGCCGCAGTTTGTGGCGAAATGCACCGAACATGAATACTTTGGTAGCTTTAGGCGCTGTCACAGCTTACACGGCTAGCAACGCGGCCCTGCTGTTTCCACGTATGGGATGGGAGTGCTTTTTTGACGAACCCGTGATGCTGCTGGGCTTTATTTTGTTGGGCAAAACTCTCGAACAGCAAGCCAGACGCCGCGCTGCATCAGCTTTGCAAGCTTTAATGGCATTGCAACCGGCGAAAGCCCGCTTAGTTGATTTTAAACTCCCGAGTTTAGATGTGCGATCGCAAGAATTACCTTTAAACTCGACATCAGAGGTCTACGATCCACAATACATTGAAATTCCTGCCGATCGCGTCCGAGTCGGAGAATGGCTGCAAGTTTTGCCAGGGGAAAAAATACCGGTAGACGGCGAAATTTGCGAAGGCAAAACAACAATAGATGAGTCGATGCTGACTGGCGAATCAATGCCGGTTTTGAAGCAACCAGGAGATACTGTTGCGGCGGGAACTATCAATAAATCCGGGGCAGTTGTGATGCGCGCAACTCGCACCGGTAAGGAAACAACTGTAGCTCAAATGGTGGCTTTGGTGCAGGCCGCCCAAACTCGCAAAGCGCCGATTCAAAATTTAGCTGATACTGTTGCGGGATATTTTGTCTATGGGGTAATGGCGATATCGGTTTTAACTTTCCTATTTTGGTATTTTGCCGGCACTCATATTTGGCCTTCTGTGCTTTTAGGACATGAGATGGGGCATGGGGCATCGGGCATGGGGCATCGGGCATGGGGCATGGGAAATCAATTACCAATTACCGATTACCAATTACCAATTACCCATTACCAATCGCCTTTGCTGTTAAGTTTGAAATTGGCGATCGCAGTTTTAGTGATTGCTTGTCCTTGCGCTTTGGGACTGGCTACCCCAACTGCAATTTTAGTCGGTTCTGGCATCGGGGCGGAGCGCGGACTTTTAATTCGCGGTGGTGATGTTTTAGAACGGGTACATCAATTAGATACGGTAGTTTTTGACAAGACGGGCACTCTGACAACCGGAAATCTCACACTCACAGATTATTTGCCGGTTTTCCAGAATTCGGAGTGGGATTTGAACTCAGATATTAATGTTGGAAACAAACAAGATGTTTGTTCCACAATTGATGGAGTTTCTGGCAACAGGCAAGATGCCTGTTCCACAATTGAGGGATTTTCTGGCAACAGGCAAGATGCCTGTTCCACAATTGATGGGGCTTCTGGCAACAGCCAAGATGCCTGTTCCACAATTGACTCAAAACTGCTGCAAATTGCGGCGGCGGTGGAAAGGGGCGCTTGTCATCCCATCGCCGCAGCGATTTTGCTGGAAGCTCAACAACAAGGTTTGCCGCTGCTAGCTGCTGAGGATTTCTGCACGGAACCGGGATTCGGGGTTTCTGCTTTGGTGGAGGGCCGACGGGTGTTCGCGGGGAATGCTGAGTGGATGAAGCAGCAGGGGGTCGCTGTGGCGACGGAATTGTCGGGGTCTTTGCAAGGCAAAACGGCGGTTTACGTGGCTTCTGGGGGCGTTTTGCTGGGGGTAATCGGGCTAAAAGATACTCTGAGGCCAGATGCTAAGGCTGCGGTGGAACGTTTGCGGGGCATGGGATTGCGGGTGATGATGCTGACGGGGGATACGGCGTCTGCGGCGGCGACGACGGCGCAGCAGCTAGATTTGGCGGCGGCTGATGTTTTGGCCGAGGTGCGGCCGGAGGGGAAGGCGAGGGCGATCGCAAGTTTGCAAGCCCAAGGCTGTAAAGTGGCTGTGGTGGGGGATGGCATCAATGACGCGCCGGCTTTGGCTCAAGCTGATGTCGGTATCGGTTTGCACTGCGGCACGGATGTGGCAGTTGAGACTGCTCAAATTGTGCTGATGCGAAATGCTTTGATGGATGTTGTTGAGTCGATCGAGCTGGGGCGCGCTACTTTCAATAAGATTCGCCAAAATTTATTTTGGGCTTTTGGTTACAATACTCTGGGAATTCCGGTGGCCGCAGGTATCTTGCTGCCTGCAACCGGAATTCTACTCAGTCCTGCGGCGGCCGGAGCATTTATGGCGTTTAGTTCTGTTAGCGTAGTTACAAATTCTTTGTTTTTGCGCCGGGGATTTCGAGCTTAAATTTAGGGATTGCATATAAAAGTCGGAGGCCATAAGTCATTAACTAGAAACTAAGGACTTATGGCCTCATCCCAATACGGATACAAGCCCCCCACACCAGGAGTCGAGACCAAAGAAGTTTCGACGTTAGTTCGAGGCCCCAGATTTATCTGTGGAGTCACTCTAAAATCTAAAATGTAAAAACGACTGACTGATGGCTAGAGTGCCATACTTTCCAAAAGTCGCCAGTTATTGTTGTTCATAATTGAACGACTCACTAGCTCGAACATTTGACGGCAGTGGTTGTTGGTTTGCAGGGGCAGTTCTTCGTTTTTAATCACGAAGTTCATGCGAACCTCTGAGTCGCTGGCCGTGTTTTTCTCAATTAGGACTTCTGCGGTGACAAGTTTGGCAATCGAAACTTGACCGGGAAGTTCGCGAGCCATGACGGAATCTCCTGTATTGTAGATAATATCAAGATTGCATGACTCTAAAATTTCAATCAGGGATTGACGCAGACGGTCGATCGGAACGGCAACGATAAAAAAACCAGTATAGCGAGCCATAGACAACTCCAGCCGTGAGGCATTTAGACTTTATTATCATACCGAACCTAGAACAGATGAACAGAACAATATGGATTTATTTTATTTAGGTGGAAAGTTAGGGCAATGAAGGGCAAACTTATCGTGTTTGAGGGGGTTGAAGGTGCGGGTAAAACTACGCAAATGCAGCGCTTGATACAGTTCCTGCAAGCAAGTTGCTGTTTGAGAGTCCGCTTGGTGGCTACTCGCGAACCTGGGGGTACTGAGCTGGGAAGGGGACTGCGACATTTGTTGCTGAAACAAGATGGGGGCGAATCTGTATCCGATCGAGCAGAATTACTCATGTACGCGGCAGATCGCGCTCAACACGTCGAAACTTTTCTTAAACCAGAGTTATCTAAGGGAACGATTGTTTTATGCGATCGCTTTACTGACTCTACGATTGCTTATCAGGGCTACGGCCGCGGCCTTAAGTTAAATTTAATTAAGCAGTTGAATGAAATTGCTAC
This sequence comes from Microcoleus sp. Pol7_B2, assembly GCF_036701035.1. Lineage (NCBI taxonomy): Bacteria > Bacillati > Cyanobacteriota > Cyanophyceae > Oscillatoriales > Microcoleaceae > Microcoleus > Microcoleus sp. Pol7_B2. The sequence goes on from NZ_JAUBQB010000138.1 coordinate 4,269, forward strand.
CGGAGGCTTGGAAAGCGATCTGACTTTGTGGCTGGATATTAATGTGGAGGAGGGTTTGGCGAGGGTAAGGGCCCGGGGAGGGTGCGATCGGATCGAGCAAGCTGATTTGAAGTTTCACCGCCTTGTGCAGCAAGGTTTTGCGGAGTTAGCCCAGGAAAATAAATCTCGAATTGTCCGGATAAATGCCGATCGCCCTGAATATGAAGTCGCTCAGGAAATTCAAACTATTGTAACTAGCAGGTTAGAAGCTTGGGGATATTTAAATAATACCAATTCTGAAAAGTAAGCTTACATAGATAGCCAGAAACCGGGTTTTTTACGAAATATTTGCTAAAAATCCTCAAGTTCGAGGAAAAACCCGGTTTTTTCGTTGTAACTAACTCACCATAGGGTAGCTATCAGGGCAAAATTCTTGAATAGGTAGTCATTACATTCAGCGCCCCTGACGCACCCTACAATAACTTCCTTCTGTCAACTGAATACTGTCAACTGTCAACCCTTCGACTGCGCTCTTCGGGCAAGCTGTCAACTGTCAACTGTCAACTGTCAACTGTCAACTGTCACATGAATTATTTCACCTCATTAATCGGACAAGAGCAAGCAGTAGAATTGCTAACACAAGCAGTCGAGCGCAACCGAATTGCTCCGGGTTATTTATTTGTCGGCTCTAACGGCATAGGCAAAAGTTTAGCCGCTCAGTCTTTCATCGAGCTTTTATTCTCAGCCAATCTTGCCGAAACCCGATTAATAGCCTCCGTGCAAACTCGCGTGCGGCAGCGGAATCATCCAGACTTACTCTGGGTAGAACCAACTTACATGAACCAAGGCAAACGGCTGTCGCCAAAGGAAGCAGAGGAAGCCGGTTTAAAGCGGAAAGCACCGCCACAAATTCGCTTAGAACAAGTTCGAGAAATCGGTGAATTTCTCAGCAGACCGCCGCTAGAAGCTGCGCGTTCAGTCGTAGTTTTGGAACAAGCAGAAACAATGGGTGAGGGAGCCGCTAACGGCTTGTTGAAAACATTAGAAGAACCGGGAAAAGCAGCGCTCGTTTTAATTGCTCCGACTGTGGAAGCTTTGCTGCCGACTTTAATTTCCCGCTGTCAAAAAATCCAGTTTTCTCGGCTGAATCCCCAAGCAATGGCACAAGTTTTGCAGCAAGCGGGATTCGCGGAGATTTTAGATCATCCCGAGGTAATGGGGATGGCTCAAGGAAGTCCTGGGGAGGCAATTTCTATTTGGCAGCAACTGCAATCAATACCCGAGGATTTGCTGCAAAAGGTGAAGCAGTTGCCTCAAAACCTGCGGTCTGCTTTGGAATTGGCCAAGGAAATTGATAAAACTTTAGATACTGAATCTCAGTTGTGGTTAATCGATTATTTACAACACTGTTACTGGCAGCAATTTTTGGCAGGGGGAATTAGTCGATCGCCCTTAGAACCCTTGGAGAAAGCACGACAATATTTGCTAAACTACGTACAGCCGCGATTGGTTTGGGAATGCACACTAATGGGAATATGTCAAGCATAATTTAGTGCCGAGTTTGAGCGCAATACGATGAGTAACACAATGGAAAAAGCCACATTTGCCGCCGGTTGTTTTTGGGGAGTTGAACACAAGTTTCGCGCCGTTGCGGGTGTCGTCTCGACTGCTGCGGGCTACACAGGAGGTCACTGGCCGAATCCCTGCTACCTAGATGTTTGCGCCAGAGTCACCGGTCACGCTGAAGCCGTGCTCGTAGAGTACGATCGATCGCAGGTGAGTTACGAAGCACTGCTAGATGTATTCTGGAACTGTCACGATCCCACCCAAATCAATCGCCAAGGCCCTGACAGAGGCGAACAGTACAGGTCGGTAATTTTTTATCACAATTCCGAACAAGAAAAAGCAGCTCGCCTCTCCCAACAAAAATTGCAAACTTCCGGTAAATACGACAAAGACATTGCCACCGAAATCAAACCTGCTGGTGAATTTTATATGGCAGAGGATTACCACCAGCAATATATTGAGAAGAAGCGGCTTTCGTCAAAAGTCATTAGTTAAAAAGTAGGCATACGCAACCAAAAATAAAATATTTTAGGGGCTGGTAAGCTAATGATCTATACTAGCCACCACTTTATTATTAATCCAAAGCTCTGCCTCCCCCAAGCCATGTTTATTTCCACCTACTTAGTAATAAATCATTAGTGATGAGATAGTGTTTGGTAGGGGTAATCCCCCCGTGGTAGGTCGATGCGATGGGGATGCGGCACCAATCTCAGCTTTGACAATTGCCAAAAGAATATAGATGCGGGGCGGAGAATGCCAGTCTGAAGAAGATCGATCGCGTTTTAAATAGCTCGTTACGCAAGTCATAAGATTATAAAAATGCTGTATTAGTTGGGCGCGTAAGACCCAAACAATTTTGCAAGAAAGCCTAACTGAAGATTGGGCATTTCAGTTTCAATTCTCTTGAGTAATCCCAGTTTTTGCGTCTCGGACTGTAGTCATTAGTCAGCAATTAGTAGTCATTAGTCAGATGACAAAAGGAAAAGGGAAGAATATCTCGTTTGGCAGTCTTGCTTGCTTGTTTATTTGCTAAGCTAGATGTGGCGATCTGTCACCAATAAACCTTAGATTTATGCACAGGTTATTAACTGGGAAACTGCGAGTAGAGTATTTAACAATACCGATAGCCAATCTTCCAGCAAATCTATCCGGTACTAAAATTGTACAGCTTACTGACTTTCACTATGACGGGGTGCGGCTGTCGGAATGGTTGCTACAAGAGGCGATTGCTGCGGCCAATGAAACTGAACCCGACCTGATTTTTTTAACCGGTGACTTTATTACCTACGATCCCGCACCTATTTACGACTTAGTGCAGCGATTGAAAAACTTGCAAAGTCGGGTGGGAATTTACGCGGTTTTGGGCAATCACGACCACTATTGGCCTGGGGCAAAGAGAGAGGTTGCTAATGCTTTAAATACCGTCGGGATTCGGGTTTTGTACAACGAAGCAATCTATCCTTTGGGGCCAGAATTTGCTTTAGTTGGGTTAGCAGATTTTTGGTCGGGCGATTTTGCGCCTAAACCTGTAATGGCATCAATAAATCCCGCGATTCCTCGGATTGTATTGTCTCACAATCCTGATACTGCTGAAAAGCTGCAAAATTGGCGTATTGATTTGCAGTTGTCGGGGCACACTCACGGCGGTCAAATCGTTATTCCTGGTATCGGCCCTTTGTACGCTTGGGTCAGAAAAATTGGCTATTTTATTCCTAAAGGAATCCGAAAGTTCATTCCTTTTATGTCGGCTTGGGAGCGAGTAGTTACTCACTGGGAATGGGCTAGCGGTTTGCATCAGGTTGGGAGTAATTTGCTGTACGTGAATCGCGGTTTGGGAACTTATTCGCCGGGAAGGCTATTTTGTCCTCCGGAGGTGACAGTAATTACTTTGGTTTGTCAAGATACGTAAAGGCTGGTTTAGGGTGCATACATTCCTGATAATAGATAATATAGCAGAAGGAAAAAGGAAGTTCGGCAACGGATTCGCTTTCTTCGGATGTAACGGATGTCAGGAAGAAGGAAGAGGGAAGAAGTAAAAATGATTTTTGTACAATTTACAGCAAATTCCATGTAAATGTGGTACACTACATTCAGTACATCAGCAGAAAAAATGAAAGCTTATTCGCTCGAGT
>NZ_JAUBQB010000139.1:0-7911 GCF_036701035.1 Microcoleus sp. Pol7_B2
AAGTTTCACGGCGCAAAAGTGAGACATACAACTCCATGCTAACTATTTTTCTCTATCCTTTACAAAATAGCACTACCCAACGATTTACAAGAACGAACGGGCGATCTCGCATTAAGTTGAAAGATACAATGCGCGAGCGAAATCAACACACCTGCACAAGCGAGCTTCTTGAAGTATCTGGCGACTGGGAATAGCTCAAAGCCAACCTTTTCATAGGTGTGACGCGCTCTTTCATGACCGGGATCGCCTCCAGTCTCAACCATAGCCACAGACATCCCCGCATCTTTCATCCAAGCCAGAGCGAATTCTATCAGAGCACTACCAATGCCATGACCTTGAAAGTCTGGATCGACGGCAACCATGTAGATTTCACCCATGCTGTCCCAAACGTGCAGTTTCACGGCTACAAAGCCCACAGTAGAACCTGCATCGGTCGCAACCCATACATTCGTGTCTTCCGCCGCACAGAGATCCTCCACAGCCTTTTGCTGGCTCACACGCCAATGATTGGGATAGAATGCCTAGTAAATATCAGCGTTCATCGCCTTCTGAATCGAATCAAAGACCGGAGTCCATGCCCGAAGCGAAAGACGAATAATAGCATCAAGGTGGCGAGGATCGTACGGTTCAATTTGCATTCCCAGAGGAACTCCTGTTAACTCTGAAAGCTTTATTAAGCATACTACAATACTCTACAATGTCTGATAGCTTGGCTTTGAATGCTTACAGAGAACTTTTAGGCTACTTTCGCTGATTAACTAGCAATGACCCCAGTGTGGAAAGCACTATCTTAAGGCGTTGAGGAGGGCTTGATGGAAAAAACAGGATTAGGCATTCAAGAATTACTCTATTGTGAGCGATCGCAAATTCTAGCCATTGCCCAAAAGCACGGAGCCTACAATGTGCGCGTATTCGGTTCAGTAGCACGGAACGAAGCGACACCAGAAAGCGATATTGATTTGTTAGTGGATTACGATTTAGAGAAAATTACGCCTTGGTTTCCAGGTGGACTATTGCTCGATCTCGAACAACTGCTCAATCGCAAAGTCGATATCGCCACAGTAGATATGCTCAAAGAACGGATTCGCGAGCGCGTTTTGCAGGAAGCTGTACCACTATGAGGCGGGAAGCCCAACGGCTGCAAGATATATTAGATGCAATAGCCGCAATTGAACGATATGCAAGCCTTGGTAGGCAGGAATTTGACAACCAAGAATTGATTCAAATTTGGATTGTTCATCACCTCGAGATTATTGGAGAAGCAACAAATGCGTTATCGTCCGAGTTAAGGGGTCGATATTCATCCGTGCCTTGGGCGCAAATTGTAGCGTTTAGGAATCTTGTAGTGCATGAATATTTCCGAGTGTCGCTGAACCTAGTTTGGGCGATCGTACAGAATAATTTACCTCCGCTGAAGGTAACAGTACAACAGATTTTAGAGGAGCTAGGAGAGACGTGAGTTCAGGACTATTATTTGGAACGATCACTCTTTCGGTGTTGTGTCATTCAAGCTCCTATTAATTTTCTCACTCCTTCAAGATAGAAAAGCCGGAGACGTTCGCCCAAAGCAGCCAGATCGGGTTCGCCGTTTAAAGGAGTTCTTGATAGTTCAACTTGCTTTATCTATTTTTAGCTGATTGATAGAGTGCGGTAGCGATGCGGGCCGACTACACTTAAATTCACACGCTTATTGGTGGAGTAAAAAGGCGATGATTGTTCGCATAGGCACTTCAGGTTGGAGTTACGACCATTGGCAAGGTGTGCTTTATCCTCACCAGCTACCGCCTCGCTCCAGACTCAGTTGTTACATCCAGCACTATCAAACCGTCGAAGTTAACAGCACCTATTACCGCTGGCCACCAAATGCTACCTTCGCTAACTGGCAGCAGCGCCTACCCCCAGGATTTCTGATGACTGTAAAAGCACCGCGCGGTCTAACGCACTCCAAACGTCTTTACTCGCCAGAAGAGTGGTTGGAACGCATGAGTCAGGGACTTCAATGCCTGGGCGACCGACTGGGTAGTCTGCTCGTCCAGCTTCCTCCCCAGTTCGGCTGCGACTCGCCCCGCCTAGCTTACTTTCTAGAACAGGTTCCCCCTTGGATTAAAGTAGCTGTCGAATTCCGACACCCAAGCTGGCACACAGAAGAGGTATTTTCGCTGCTGGAACACTTTGGAGCGGCCTACTGCGTAATGAGTGGGGCGCACCTGCCGTGCATCCTCCGCTCAACAGCGCCCTTCGTCTATGTGCGGCTCCACGGCCCCGACCCCAACTACCTCTACGGCGGCTCCTACTCGGATGATGATTTGCAGTGGTGGGCAGCTCGCATCCGCGAGTGGAAAAGTCAGGGACTCCGTGTGTTCGCCTACTTCAACAACGACGGAGAGGGAAATGCAGTGAGGAATGCTTCTAAGCTAAAAACTTTTGTGGAGAACGGTACTTCTTGATAAGCAAAGATTGAGAGCGTTTCCATTCTTGGGAGCGCATTCAAATACTAAGAAACAGACTTAATGTTCCGCTGTTTCTTAGTATTTGAAGACGCGAGTTCAAACTACTTCGTAGTACAGGGTATAGTTTGCTCCATCATCAGTAAACTTACCTTGCTGCTCTCCTTTACCTGCCAGATCGCTGCCGACGGTTACTGTACCCAGGTGATCGTCTCTGTCCAATATCCCCGTATCCTCGTCATAAAGTTTAATTTCAGCGGAGGTTGAAAAGTCAACTTCTTTATCAACCGGACGACCCTCTCTGTCGTTAATGCTTTGAGTACCCCAAACCTGCTGGCCGTTGACAATCAAGTAAGCTTCGTCTGGCCCGCCGCTGTCCTCAGTTGTTTCACAGTAGAGAGATTTAAGTTTTAGTTTCGGCATACTATAGAAATCCTAAATCATAATCTTGATTATGATAGAATTATATGCAATACTCGATTATGAAAAAAATGAATAACTTACAACTGCCACAAAAAGACATGGAAAAAGAAATACCCCAATTAGAATCTTTCATTAAAAGCGATATCGATGCAAGAGAACTAAAACGAGCAATAGCTGTCAGGATGGCGCTTGAAGGTAAGTTGTACCAGGAAATTAGCAAAATGTTAGGAGAAGCGTGAATTCTTTGTTGGTTATTGGAAAAAAAAATTAACACCCAAGGAGTCGAAGGAATAAAACTAGGATATAAAGGCTCGCCAGGGTATTTGACAGAGCGACAAACGGATGTAGTAGTCGAGTGGTTAAAGAATAAACAATATTGAAACTTAGAGGAGTTAGTGACTTATGTAGAACAAGAGTTTGGTGTGAGCTATAAATCAAAACAGAGCTATTATAAACTTTTCGCTGATGCCAATAGTAGTTGGAAAAAGACTCAAAAACTTAATCCCAAATCCGATGACGAATTGGTAAAAAAAAGCGGGAAAAAATTAACGAAATTTTATCTAAAAACAAGGCGGGCATAGAATCAGGGGAAATAATAGTCTTGTTTTTAGATGAATGTCATCTACTTCATGGAGATCTGACAGGCTACGTTTGGGGTCTATCAGATAGGAGGATTGAAATTCCAATTACTAATGAAAGAGAGCGACAAACTTATTTGGGTACTCTCAATTATCAAAGTCAACAATTTCACGTTCAAAGTCATCCATCTGGAGATGAGAAATCAACGGTAAATTTTATTAAATGTTTGCAAAATAAATATAAAGGTCGGAGAATTATATTAATTTGGGATGGAGCTAGTTATCATAAATATGGAAAGTTTAGAGATTTCTTATCAACAGTAAATAGTGACAAAGAACCTGAAAATTGGTCAATTACTTGTATTTTATTTGCTCCCAAGGCTCCCCAACAGAATCCCGTTGAAGATACTTGGTTACAAGCTAAAAATTTTTTAAGAAAGTACTGGTATTTATGTAGGTCTTTTAAAATTATCAAATTTTTGTTTGAGTTCTTTACTAAGGAATATAAATTTGATTTTCCCAAAATCCATCAATATTGTACATAGAAAATCATTGAGGAGCGCTATAGCTCCTTCGTTTCATTGTGCGGTGCTTGACTTAACCTCAAAAACATACAAAGAATTAATAGAGGGAGCCGGAAAATACACCAATTTTTAGGTAAATAGACCGAGCTTGACTGAACCGCCTTGGGGCATCCTCTTCAGTAATGAAAGCCGCCACATCCGTTCAGGTTCACACTTGCGCGATCGCACAAGCCGATAGCATCCACCTCAATCTCACTCAACACTTTTGCTTCCATCCCGTAAAAATCATTCAGCACCGCCTTGACGTTCGGAAACACAAAATACTCCGTCAGCTTGCCAATGCGGTAATTAAAAGCTTTGTACCGGTGTTGGAAGTACAGCTCGACATTCCCCCGGTGTTCCCAAAGTCCCAGCAAGTTGACAACCACATCCGAGTAATGCGCCCTCACATCTCGCTGCACTTCGGCGATTCTTTCCTCGATCGATCGAGTGGTAATACCAATTTTATAGAACGTGTTCCAGTCCGCTTTCACCTCAAGGAAATAGAGGAAATTCACCAAAATCCGACGAAGCTGTGCTCGATAAATCAGCAAATCAGCCCGCCGTTCTTCTAAAGAAGATAACCCCGCAGATAAAGCAATTTCTACAGAGCCTTCTAACTTCATTAACTCTGATAGCAGCAAGGGTTCTTGGACTTGGTTGAACAGCGCCAGGGGAAGAGCGCCGACGGGGATTTTACCCAAGTCGGTAAATTCATAAGAGCGATCGCCCGACGACTCCAGCAATCCTTTCAACTGCCACCGAAAGTTTACCAAGTCTTTGGGAATCGATCGCTTTTCTGTCCCGTATTCTTTCCACAGCACTTTTAGTTGTTCTAGTTCCTCACCCTTAAGCTGGATGGTGAAGTTGTCGTAGAGGGGAAGCGAGGGAAACGCTTTGGTTTTAATCCGCTGTGACACGGGTTTGCAAGTCTCCTCGGTGTGGGCGAAGTGATGTTCTTTCACCGAACCCTTTTTTGCTGTCAATCCGCCACCGCAGTAAAGGCAAGTTAGCTGAGTTTTTCCGCGCACAACTTCATCAATGCTCATCAGTTCACCGCTGAGAGCAACACCGTATCTAAGCCACATATCTATCAAAATTCTCTTCAAAGCAGGGTTTGAAGATGCACCCGCTTTTATTGACTATCGAGATCGATCATTGTATCACTCTAGCCGTTTTCTGTTGCAGCTTCACCTTTTTACCAGCGAAGAGAAAAATTGGCGCAGCAAGGTTTGAACTTTTCGGTAGAATAGGGTGAGGGAAAGCAGTTCGTCCTCGCGTTGCTCGCTCTGGCGTTGTTCCCTTGCTTTACTCTTGCTGTCGCAATAAGCTTTGGCTGCAGCAAGTGCTGACGAATGCTCGGGAGTTGGCTGTGTATCCTCCGAAGCACGAAAAGGATTATGGGAGCGGCAATCAAAATTTCCAGGCAATGTGTAATCATCAATAATGGCATAGTAGTGAGAAGAGCCAATTCCACCAAGCATAAACTGACTGAAACGATAAATTTCAATCGACTGGTCTTTGTAGATTTCTTTGTAAACCAAGTAAAAAGATCCTGTCATGAGGTTTGGCGCTGCAATTACAAAGTGTTCTGTATCCGCGACCCCATCAGGGAATGCAATCACCCAGAAAGCGAGATCACTCTGATTCTAGCAATCCCAACCACCGCCATCGCCAGTCGATCAAATCTGTGGAAAGGGAGCGCTCAATCCTGCCACACTCTTAAGGGCAGCAACTTCAATTGCTCTAATTCCCCGCATTTAGTTGGATGTTGAAGTTATCGTAGGAGAAGTGCGGGGAAAGCTTTGGTTTTAATCCGCTGCGAATTGATGCCCTTAGTTAGGATGGTAAAAAATGGCGTTCCTGAATATCAAGAATTCTGTGCCATCGAACGCTTCACCTTATTAATCCAACCTTGGCTCAGACTCAACACCTGCGAATAAGACAAGTCTGTATCTAACACCAAATCAAACACAGACGGCTTAACTAAATGGGGAAACCATCGATGAAATAGCCTTCCCATCGTCAACCGCAAGAAAAACCCAACCAGCAACAACTTCGTGCGAGGAAACGAATAATTTGATAACTCTTGCAAGGCATGGGCATCCGGGACTCGCTGCTGTGAAAACTGCGGCAAAACCTTCCCCCAATCATCCCCATACTGCTCTAACAATTGTCCCAAAATCAGCACATCTTCTAACGAAGAATTACACCCCTGCCCAATCGAGGGAGACACCGCATGAGCAGCATCGCCAATCAGCAATACACTATCGCCCTCATGAAAGCGATCGCAGCGTACCGTTAACACCCTTGCCACTGGACGCTTCAACAACGCCTCCGCTTCTTCCAGCGACATCAACTGACCAAACAGCGGGAAATTTTCCTCAAAAAATGCCTTGACTTCTTCTTTCGTGGATAATCCTTCTAGGGGATTAGTCTGTGCATCGAAAACAATCACGCCATTCAACCGATCTCCTGGCTGGGGTACCATCAGCATCCGGGTTTTATTATTCAAATTCCAGGCATGGATTTTATTCGGCTCTAACTCCACTCCAGCACTCGGATTGAGCCGATTTAAAAACACAGATTTATAGGCATCTGGAACATAGTTTTGGGAACACGGCAAGCCTGCATTCTCGACTAAATACTCTCGAATTTGCGATCGCGCTCCATCGGCACCCACCAGTAGATCGTAGTGAACGGTAAAGCTATCTCCTTCTGGAGGTTTCAACCTTACGGTTTTAGCCGTTGCATCCACAGCCGTACATTCACAGTTGAAATGTACTTTAACCTGATTCGGACTAGAGGTTTCGGTTAATTGCTTCAACAGAACCGTCACGAGGCGATTGCGATCGATTGTGAGAACCGGATTTTCGCGAGGAATCCGTCGGGATTTGCCCTTTTTGCGATAAATAATCGTCCCGTGGCAGAACACACTTTGAGCGGCGATCGCCTCCTCTAAGCCAACAATGGCTCGAATTGCTTTTCTGCCCCGTTCCTGAAGCGAGATCGGAAATGTACGGTTTCCTGAAACATCAGTCAACCGAGGATCGGGACGACGTTCATAGATATCAATATGGTAGTTGCCTCGACCCAATAAATAATATGCCAGTAGCAGTCCCGCCGGACCCGCTCCAATAATCACAACGTTTTGAACCATAGGAATTTACCGAAAACTATGAGTTGATGCACCCAACTTTATTATGCTTCCCGGCTTCTGAATCAAAGCGCTCCAGGGCAATCAGGGTTTCAACAAAGAAGTGGGGGTCTGGGTTGTCTTTTCTTTTGTGATCGGCAACCCCTGAAAAGTTAGATCTTCTCACATTCCCCTTTTTTGCTATGAGGGAGCCGCCACAGTAGAGACAAGCGAGATTCGTTTTTCCGCGCCCAACCTCATCAATGCTCGTCAGTTCACCACCAAGAGAACAACACCAAATTTTAGCCACATCGCCTGTCAATTGCTCCACACGATCGAGAATTGTAACAAATCCAGGGGGTGAGGGCTTCTGCCTTGGGAAAGAAAGCGATCGGCACTCGATGCGAGAGTGTCAATCCAAAATCCAAAATCCAAAATCTAAAATTGCTCGTCACCAGTCGGGAATTTCTTCAGGTTCCGAGTCTGATAGGTATTGTGACAGTTGCTCTCTCGCTAACAGCACAGCGGGCAATTCATGCTCTACACCGGGATATGTGTCTTGAACTGCTGCTGCATACCGTTAAGCGGCTACAGGCCAGCCGAGCGCCTCTTTGATTCGCCGGCAAAACTCGCAGGCAATCAGCGGTGGCGCTAGTAACGATATGCAATAGTGATGGGAATAAAATATATAGCAATCCTCGCATCATTATCATGATTATGGTACAATTATATGCAATACTTAATTATGACAAAAAAATGAATAA
>NZ_JAUBQB010000140.1:0-7898 GCF_036701035.1 Microcoleus sp. Pol7_B2
TTTAATGCCAGTCTTATTGCCTTAAACTTAGCTAAACATGAACTCTCTAGTTGTCATTCATCTGCCAAGTCGTTTGTGTTTTCTCTGGCCTCTTATAAACGTCTGGAATTCAATAAGCACCTACTTTGTACCTTTATTGATAAGTTAGGTTTAGACCGGGATTTGATTTTAAATCACCCTAACCTTCCTTCAGTCTTGTCTTATGGTACTTTGGCTGCTTAAAAACTGTCCGGAGTATTGTTTTAAGATTGTCAAATTTTTGTGTGATTTTTTTACTAACGAACATAAATTTGATTTCCCCAAAATACGTCAATATACTTACACAGAGAAAATCATTTAGGATTGCTATAGATGACCCTTAGCTCTTAATAAGGGTATGGTAGTGGTTTGGAAAACTTAATTTTTATTTACAATATGCTTTCTATCCTATCTACTTTACGTCAAGTCTCTTCTCATTTGCAAGAGCGCTTGATTCAACCCCTCCCTGTGAATCCAGCCTACGAAGCCACCGTAAATCATTTTGCCATCGCGATCGGCTAAAAAAATGTGATCGACGCCGAGGGGGTTTTTCCAAGCCCTAACCGCTGTTCCATCCCTAAGTCTGATAATGGGATTGGAACTGTTAAAATCCCTGTGGTGTGCTGGTGTCATTCCTGGGACAGCTTCTAAAATGGCGCGAGCTTCAAGGGTAACATCTGAAATGTTGGCAGCGGTGGCTGCTGAACAGCCACATCCATCTGTCACAGTTTGCTTGAGCCTTTCTTTGATATCGCCATCAAACAGCGATAATTGCTCAATCTCCTCTAAAAGTTTGCCGTGTGGCTCAGATAAGCGCCTTTGGCAATAAATTGCTGTCAGCAAGTCCTCTAACCCTACTTTTGTCAGAGCCTCTGCAATCAATCCCGTCAAACCTAGTACGGCAATACCTCCGAGCATTCCTGCCGGGCCACCTAGAAATGCTAGAGCTGCTGTGATTGCAGCCGCTCCTGTTAAACCTGTCGCAGCCATCGTCACTACCAAGATGATACCTGGTAAACCCAAAGCAGCTACTTTCTTGACGACTTCATCCATTTTACTAACCTTCGTTGTTGCTTTCTTTCCTCTACCAACCAGTTGCCAGCACGAAAAACCTGTTAGCGCAACAAGTTAGGCGTTGCTGAATACAGGTATGAATGGAAGATTTCCCAATTGCTATAAGCCAAGTCGAGTGAGTTTTGTAACATCAAGCGAAAAGTGGATTCATACTCTAATTCAGCAACGCCGACTTTTGATTTCCCCAGATATCATATTGCGCTTTCTTGTCTCATAGATAATTCTAAAAATTAGGGCGCTTATCAGTTTAGCTTGGATATGGTTTTGCTGGAGATATGCAGCCCAAATCTATCTGCTGCTTGTACTTCAATTAAAATCTTTGCGCTCGAAGGCTTCGCTCGTCTATGCAAGTAATATTTGCAGGGGAAAGTTCAGACTAAACGCCTTCGGAATTTACGATCGCTCACCAGCACTTGTCTCATCATCACTCAACCGTATTAGACAAACTCTCAAACCACCAAACTAAGGTACGGACATCCTCAAGCGCTGAAGCTAACCGGTCGCCATCGCCCATCCAATCGCCATACTCCCCATGCTCGCCTGTCCCCCACACTATGATGTACTCTAGCCCCGGATCGATCTGCACGCCAAACCCACCGCTAGAGAAGTTAAATACTGCGTAGAGGTCGTCTGGCTGAACAGACCATCGCAAGAAAACGACGCTTGCCGCCAATGCTGGGAATTCGTTGAACACTTGAGCGAAGAAACGTTGACTGAATTCAGGAGTGTTGGCTAAAGCAATGTCTTGTGGCAGGCTCCACCACTGGTCCTCTGTCTCACGACCACAGCGAGGATCGTATTCTGGAAACTTGTCCATATCTCGTAACTGTAGGGGAAAAAGAAACCCAGCCTTGCTTAATCAGGGTATGAAAAAAATAAGTCGAAAATCCAGAAGCTTTGTAGATACTGGTTTCTAGGATTTGCATATTTAGTCTTTCATACCGTAAATCAGCAACGCGCGGAAAACAAAATTTTGATAGTTGGCGATCGCATACTTTCCCCTAATTCAACTGAGCGCGTAAAGCTTCCCGTCAGAGCCCGTAGTATAGATTACCCCCTCCGCGATCGCCAGTTCAGAGTATAATGCCGTTCCTATTGCAAACTTCCATAGTTGTTGTCCTGTCAGAGCATCTACTGCATAAACATTACCGCTAAAGGTTCCTAAGTAAACAATTCCGTCAGCAATAGTCGGAGGTGTTTGTATGTTAGTATCCGTTGTAAACTGCCACTTCTCTTCCCCAGTTGTGCAGGAAAGTGCGTAGAGTGTATGAGTATTTTGGCCGATAGTATAAACTGTGCCATCAAAAATCGCCAGAGCGTGTCTCAACGACCCTTTTTCTGGACTAAAGTTGCAGTTCACCTCTCCAGTACGGATATCTGCTGCATAGAAATTTTTCTGTCCAACCAAGTAAACTGTTCCATCAGAAATAGCTGATAAGCGATCGTCGTAGTGTTGAGTTTTGAATTGCCATGCAACTTCTCCTGTAGCGAGAGAAAGCGCATTTACGTAATGATAATTGTGTACTAAAACGATTTCATCATCTATCAAAGGGCAACCGCTAGATGAGGACACTTGGGCCTGCCACTTTAATAGTCCATTCCGACACGACAGGGCAGAGAGTTTGTGAGATCCGTCTTTGTTTCTGCTGTAAACATAGATTGTGCCATTAACAACAGCAGGAAACTCAGCGCTGCTGAGTTTGATAGACCACTGTTCTTGTCCAGTCATCGCAGAAAGTGCATACAAAGAATCACTTCCGATGTAAACCATGCCATCAGCCACAGCGGAACAAGAATAAGTTGTTTTTTCAAACTGCCATACTTGTTTTCCAACTTCAGCATCTATGGCATAAAGATTAGAGTAACTGGCGCAGACATAAACTATTCCATTCGCGGCAATCGGGGGGGATGATAAATGTCTATCCAGCGAGAATTTCCACTTCAATCCAACAACCTGGTGAACACCTCTAGTAATGTAAACACCAGTTTGTTGTGGATTGGCGCGATACATAGCTCCATCTGAGCTAATTGGAGGATCTGCTAAAGGCTCTCCTTGAATTGAAGCATCTGAAAGGATTTGGTTAATTAGTGCTGTTGTAGTATCAATTGCGTATAGATAACCATCTTCACTGCCAAAGTAAACCACTTCAGCAGCAATAGCAGGAGATGAAGACACTCCACCCATTGCTGTAAACTTCCACAGTTGCTGGCCTGTAGTGCTGAATAAGGCATAAAGATTTCCGTCTTCACTGCCGAAATAAACTATTCCCTCAGCGATACTAGGGTAATTGATGTTCCAATCACCACGGTAAAAAGTCCATTGTAATTGTCCTGTTTCTTTGTTGAGAGCCAATAAATATCCATCTCTAGTGCCAATGTAAACCATGTCATCAGTGACTAACGGACTTGTGCAGATATAACCGCTTGTTTGGAATTCCCATACAATTTGTCGGCTAGCACTATGTAAAGCCAAAACTGAACTTTTTGTAGAGGAATAGTAGGAGGGACAGCTAACATAAACTATTCCGTTAACAACCACTGGAGCCAAAAAACTGAGATTGTGTTTGTTGAATTGCCACTGTACCGCAGATGAAGCACTATCTAGTGACCAGAAACTACCAAATGCAAAAATGTAGACTGTGCCATCAGCAACAGCAAGAGAACTAACTCCATTGGGTTGCTCAAATTGCCATATTACTTGCTTGGTAGCAATATCCACAGCTTGGAGATAACCCTGTACGTTCATAATAGGTGTGCAAGGGCGATCGGTGTTTGACCCGTATATTTCCGTAAAATTACTGGCTACATAAACAACACCATCTGCTACAACGGGCGATGATTCCACTACACCTGGGGTGGCAAATGTCCATTTAGCTATACCTGTTTTCAGGTCTATGGCATACAACTGATTATCGTTACTGATGTAGGCAACATTATCAACAATGGTCGGTGGCGATGGACGTAAGAAGGCATTTTCAGACCCTTCCCCTTCTTTTGGTATTTGAAAAGTCCACTTCACTTTTCCATTTCGGCTATTAACTGCATAGAAAGTACCCTGGTCATTTATAACGTAGACTACTTGATTAATAACGACTGGAGAAACACGTATTGTCATTTTTGTATTGAACTTCCACTTTAATCCATCGGGGTGATGAACTCCCCTACCATCATATAAACCCATACGCTGTTCCTCTAAAGACGGCCGATGATTTCTTTGGTCTAATTTTTTTATATGAGTAAAAATGACCCTTATTCTAGAAAAAGGAAAAATTATTATAAATGTAAAAAGTTTTAAAACCTGGACAATTAAGCCTGAAATAAATAAAGCAAAACACAAGAAATATTGGCTCATGTAATCACATCACTTCTGTCATAATCAACTGGCACATTGGCAACTGACCCGCAACCCGCAATCACTCAATCCTCAGCAAATTTGTTAGCTTCACACAAACAATCCCTTGGAGAATCATTAAAAATAGCCCCGTTGTTTTAGGTCAAGCTTCATTATGCTTCATCCCGCAAATGGGTAGCTGCCAGTTCCCTCGCTGCGCCTGAGTATCTGCTTGATTTTGAGCGTTTCTCTGGAATTGATAAATTCGCACCTCACCCGACCCAACGACCCTACCTCACAAGAGCGATCGCGCCCCCATCAGGAAATTTCTCGTTCAAACTCTGATTGAAATAATACTGACACCAAAATTCTGCTACTTCCAACAACATGGGTACGGATTCAGCAACGATACCCGAACCCGACTGCAATCCATAGCCTTCTACATATTCTCTAGCTAGTTTGTAAGCCCAATAGGGAAAATCTGTCTCTACAAAACAGCGCAGTGCATACTCTAGCTTGAGTAAATCTCCACTGCGGACAAAACGCACCGTTGTCCATCTAAAATTACGATAGTCATCCCCTTGCACCCCATCAATATCTTTCAATAAGTTTCTGAGAGATTGCCTGCTTTCGTAACTAGGGTTTTCTCGGTAACTGTCCATCAGTGAGATCGCTTCATCCACTAATTGTTTTTGCTGTTCCCATTCTTCCTCCGTAAAATGTTCTGGACAATTCGCCTGATTTATCTGCTGCTGCACCAGTCGAGCAATGTAGATCGCAAACTTTTCGGCAGCAACTTCATCAGCGCACAGACTTTTGATACTCGTCAGCCTGGTTATCGGTATGGCCAATCGAGCTTTTTCAACTTCTTGGGTGGCTTGAATCCATTTTTGGATTTTCTTAGCAATAGCAAGCTGTTGTTTGTTTGGTTTCATTCTAAATTGCCGACTATTAATATCCCGATTGAAGCAACGCTTCAGAAAGTAAATCTGTTAGTTTGAGGGTAACAGCCCACTGGTTTAAGTAAGCGAGATCGAGTCGTTCCCCTTGCACCTTCAAAACTCCCAAGACATCCCTCCACTGCTTTTGGGAACCGCCAGGAATTAGTTGGTACCAACTGAGTTTTTGCAGGACGATATCTTCGGGCGAGTAGATGTAAATTCCCTCCTCTGTTAAACCGCTAACAGGGAAAAGTTGGCGTCGGCTCATCACGGAAGCCGAAAAAGGGTCATCGCTGCCCATCACAAAAATATCTGCTTTCTCCATCGAAGGCAAATAGATGACATTGAACGATGATTCGCGGGGTGCTGTTCTTGAATTGGCAATCGCTTCAGTCACAGCCGACTCGCTTATGTAAAACTCGCCTGACATGGCATCAATTAGTCTCTGTGCTGTTCGCGATTCCATGTCAATTACTAAGTCCAAATCTTGCGTAGATCTGTTTTCTCCCAACAGCGAACTTGCTACTGAACCTCCCACCACATAGGGAATATTCAGCGGTAGCAAGATGCTGGCTATTTTTTGCGCTAATTCGATCGGCTCTGCAATCACGAGTTCACCCCAATCTTTACTGTCTGATAAAACTTCTATCCACTCAGCGCCCAAGCACCTTTTAATAAATTCTTGCCGAACTTTTGCCTCAGCAGCATTGGGATACTGGTTCTTTATTCCAGATATTGCCAGCCTTCGCACCGCTTGATTGAAAGCGCAAGTCCGCTGTACTTTTTGTTGGGGCGTTAACTGTCGCAATAGCTGAAACATCAGCACGTCAGCTTCAATGCTGGTATCGATAGATTGCGGCTTGTATCTTGACTTGACTGTGACTGTTGGCATTGGCGGCATGATGCAATCTTGCTCCCAGGCAGAGATTTCAAAATTATATTACAGAATCTAAATTTTTCAGACCGCTTTATAACAATGATATTTTTCCTTAATTATAATGAAAGTTTAACCCTAAAAAGACTTGCTATAATGATGTCCAAAGCAAAGGCAATATTTACCCGAGCTACTAACCAGATGCCAAGGTCTAGACATTGTAAGGTTTAATTGTTCAACGACCAATTCTGACTAAGACTTTTTTCACACAACTGTTCTTGGGAGAGATGAAGATATGGACTTAAATCAAAAGTCGAGAAATCATCGATGGCGAGGGCGACTAATAAAAGCTGGAGGGGGTATTCTACTAATTTTCGGCACAGGTTTAAGCGTTTTTACCTGGAAAGCCTTCTCACCACCTTCTGTTAATCGACTACCACTTCCCAAAACTTTAGTTTCTCTAGAATCACCCGAAGGACAACAGCTATTGAACCAGAGCAAGAGCAAACAGGATTTTCAACCGCTTAGCACCCACATTGAAACTCAAAAGCGTCCCGCCTATTGTGGTGTGGCTAGTAGTGTGATGGTTCTGAACGCACTCGGCAGCAAAAAACAGGGATATCGCACCCTAACCCAAGACACCTTTTTTGACGGTCAAACCCAGAATATCCGTTCTTCTTATGCCGTCACTTTTTCGGGGATGACTCTTGATGAATTAGCTGCCTTACTGAGAAGTCACAACATCAAAGTTGAACTCTACTATGCGTCGGAGACAACACTTAACCAATTTCGGAGCCAAGCTAAAGCCAACCTTGCCAGTTCTGGCGACTATATAATCGTGAATTACCAACGCTCTGTTTTGGGTCAAGGTAAAAGCGGGCATATTTCTCCCCTTGCTGCCTATCACGAACCAAGCGATCGGTTTTTGATTGAAGACGTAGCCAGCTATAAATATCCGCCTGTATGGACTTCTACTGAAAATCTTTGGAAAGCGATGAATACTACCGATTCTATTTCCAAAAAGACACGGGGCTATCTCGTTGGGCGCCAGTAAAATAGAGAATTAGGCAGTGCATAACGGGGCTTCAACACTTACTCAAAAATGCCAAGAGTGCGGGTGCGACCAAAAGTAATTGGAGTATTATGCTATTTTTTATTTAAACTTTATCAGTTTTGGAAAGCATTATGTCTAAACTTTTTGCCGTTGTTGTAGCAACCATTCCAGAGTATTACGACTATAGCGCTCCTCAATGATTTTCTATGTACAATATTGAGGAATTTTGGGAAAATCAAATTTATGTTCCTTAGTAAAGAACTCAAACAAAAATTTGATAATTTTAAAAGACCTACATAAATACCAATACTTTCTTAAAAAGTTTTTAGCTTGTAACCAAATATATTCAACGGGATTCTGTTGGGGAGCATTGGGAGCAAATAAAATACAAGTAATTGACCAATTCTCAGGTTCTTTGTCACTATTTACTGTTGATAAGAAATCTCTAAACTCTCCATATTTATGATAACTATAGCAATCCTCGCATCCTTATCATGATTATGGTACAATTATATGCAATACTTAATTTTGACAAAAAAATGAATAACTTACAACTTTCACAAAAAGATATGGAAAAAGAAATAGCCCAATTAGAATTTTTCATTA
>NZ_JAUBQB010000011.1:0-121055 GCF_036701035.1 Microcoleus sp. Pol7_B2
AATACTTGGGCTGATGTGATCAACCGCGCTAACTTGGGTATGGAAGTAATGCACGAGCGCAATGCTCACAACTTCCCGCTTGATTTGGCTGCTGGTGAAACAACTCCCGTAGCTTTGGTTGCTCCTTCTATCAATGGCTAAGTTTTAGCTTGAGATTACAAAAAGCGCTCCTAGAAATAGGGGCGCTTTTTGTTTGGAGAAAAATATTTTTAGAGACTTTATTGTGATATCTAGTCCGGTA
This sequence comes from Microcoleus sp. Pol7_B2, assembly GCF_036701035.1. NCBI lineage: Bacteria > Bacillati > Cyanobacteriota > Cyanophyceae > Oscillatoriales > Microcoleaceae > Microcoleus > Microcoleus sp. Pol7_B2. The sequence continues at coordinate 242 of NZ_JAUBQB010000011.1, forward strand.
GCATGGGGAGCATCCCAATTTGGGTTTTAGAGGAGTGTTGGCTGTGAGAGTACGAAGCGAGATATATAAACTTTTCTGTGCGGGACGCTCGCAGGGTCTAAGCATACTTGCACATAAGCTAAGGCATATATCAGCAGCGGATAAGCAGCAACAGTTCAAATGATTCGCTGCCGGAGATTCCTAGGAATGGAAGGATTTTTATTTTTTATTTAATAGTTAATTTTGCTTCGCTAGTGCGATCGCCCATTCCCCCAGTAATCGTAACAGTTCCAGGTCGCAGCGCTTGAAATGTGCCCGCTGATTGCGTTTGAGCGAGCAACGGCTCCGGATTGGGATATTTGCTGGGTGCACCAGGTATTGGTTGCTGATAGTAGGGAGTCGAAAATCGGAAATGAGTCACTGGCGGAAGCAATCTCCCCTTTGAATCGGAGAGAATTATTTTAAAGGTAATACGATCGCCCACGCGCACGGTTGCAACTTCTGGTAGAATCCGAAGTGTCCAATCAGGCGGGTAAACAATACCGGACATAGAGAGTGTTTCTCCACCTTTTTTGGCAAACACGGCAAACTTTCCCGGCGCAATACCCGTCACAGTTCCATCTGGGGAAACTTTGACGACTTCTTCATAATCGGACGACCACACCCACTGTTTCTCGGACTGCGTAGAATCTCCTGGAATACACCCTGAAGCGGCGTCGGTACTCCCGATTTTTAGCTTAGTCGTTTGACCCACAATTAAAGGCTCAACTTCCCAAGAATTGTAGTTAAGGCAAGGGGGATTATATATACCTAGAAATTCTCTCAACTCCCATACCGTAATACCTATGAATCCGAATAACAGGACGATCGCTGTTACGCAGCCGAACCCGATAAATTCCTTCTGTTTGTTATTCATATTTAATATTGATTTTTTTTGTATCTATAACTTTATGAACCAGTGCGCCGAGCGCTCTAGCTTTGTATGCCACCGAGAAAAGTGGCACAGAAATAAATAAAATGCTATTATTTTTTACAGTGGGAATAATGCGCTAAAGTATCTCGGAATAAATTGGTGATTTCATAGCAGATAAAATAGCATTCATTCACTCACTTTTATTAAAAATATCGGCGTTAATTTGTGTGGCATCTGCCTTAAATCTGCGGTTGACATATCAAAATTTTATGCAATAGGTATTGTAAAGTTGAATCGCTAAGTATAACATTACGGTCAGCCAAGGGTAATATAATGGATGCACAAAAACATCGAATAATATAGGTAAGTTATCCTAAAAAAATAACCGACATGATACTTAAAACTCAGAGATTGGTTTTGAAACAGATTTTGGAGAGCGACCTCAACACGCTCCACAGAATTTTCACTGATTCCTATGTCAGGAGATATCTGTGTGACGGCGAAATCTGGTCGCTGCAACAAGTAGAAGAAATGCTTGCCGAGAATCAAAAGCTTTTTTCAGAAAAGAAATTCGGTCTTTGGTCGATCGAGACAAAAACCGAGCAAGAAGTCATTGGATTTGTGGGTTTGTGGTATTTTTTTCAAGAAGAACAGCCCCAGTTAGTTTACGCATTGCTGCCAACAGCCACTAAAAAAGGCTACGCTAGTGAAGCTGCAACCAAAATATTGGAGTATGGTTTTAATGAACTTGGCTTTGAGTATGTTGTCGCAAGCTGCGATCGCCCAAACATTGAGTCGCAAAAAGTCGCAGAAAGACTCGGAATGAGGCAAGTAGAAGAAAGATTTATGAATGGAAACCCGATATTATTCTTTAGAATCGATAAGTAGTAATTAGCAATAAGGGCGCAATGCACAAATGGCTTTCGGTGGTGGGGATTGGCGAAGACGGATTATCGGGATTGAGTGCGATCGCCCGTACCCTACTCGATCGAGCTCAAGTCGTTGTCGGCGGTACCCGTCACCTCGCAATGCTACCAACTGACGACACCCGCGAACAATTGCTTTGGGCTTCGCCCATACAAGCAACCGTCGATCAAATCATCCGCCGCCGGGGACAGCCTGTGTGTGTGCTAGCCAGCGGCGATCCGATGTGTCACGGAATTGGGGTAACACTGTCGCGCCAAATTCCCATTTCGGAAATGACTGTGATTCCCGCAGCATCGGCTTTTAGTCTTGCTTGCGCCCGTTTGGGTTGGCCGCTGGCCCAAGTTGAGACTTTCAGTTTGACAAATCGCCCGATCGCATCGATCGCACTTGCATTGTCGCCGGGGGCGCGCTTGCTGGTGCTGAGCGCTGACAGACACACGCCGGGAAACGTGGCACAATTGTTGACGCAGCGGGGGTTTGGCAGCAGTTTGATGACCGTGTTCGAGCGGATGGGAGGGGGAGCGGAACGGCGGAGCGAGGGGGTAGCAGCAGCCTGGAATGCAGCGGATTTGGCTGATTTGAACACGATCGCGATCGCAGTTGCAGCAGATCGACAAACTCTTATCCTCCCCCGAACTGCGGGTTTGCCGGATGCTGCTTATCGCCACGACGGACAACTTACCAAGCGGGAGGTTCGAGCCGTTACTCTGTCAACGTTAGCACCGATTCCCGGAGAGTTGCTTTGGGATGTGGGTGCGGGCTGCGGGTCGATCGCGATCGAATGGATGCGGAGTCATCCTCGGTGCAGGGCGATCGCGATCGAACGCCATCCGACTCGATTGCAATACATCGCTGAAAATGCCTCGACTTTCGGCGTTCCCGAACTTGAAATCGTTGCGGGAGAAGCGCCGGAAGCCCTGATAAATTTGCCTCAACCGAATGCTATTTTCATCGGCGGCGGTGTCACTGGAGAAGCTGTGCTGGAAACTTGCTGGAATGCTTTAGGTGAAGGCGGCCGATTAGTTGTGAATGCGGTGACAGTTGAGAGCGAATTTAAAGTTTTGCAATGGCACGATCTTTATGGCGGGGAACTAATTAGAATTGGGATTCAGCGAGTAGGGGCGATCGGTTCTTTTCAGGGTTGGAAACCGCTGGCACCCGTAACTCAGTGGGCGGTAGTTAAAAGGTAAAAATATAATAAAAACGAGATTATACATCAAGAATATTATCCCGCAATTGCGATAAAATTGTATGTCACCGTACCCCGAGCCGTCGGAGGCCAGAGTCAGGACATTAGCAGTCATATAAAATAATCCCCGATCTTCTATTTATAAATACTTTGGCGAGATTTGAGTTCATAGTAGATGGCCCACCAGTATCCCAACAAGCTCGCAGGCGAGATCGTCTTAAAGCTTGGAAAATGACGGTTAGGCAAGAGGCTGAAAAATACTGGTCTTCAGAGCAAAAAACAGCTACGGGGTTCGTTATGCTCCAGATAACTTATTTCTACGATTCTGTTAAAATTGATGTGGACAACATAGTAAAGCCAATTCAAGATGCAATTATTGGCTTAGCCTACGTGGATGACGATCAAATAACCGATGTTCTAGTCCGGAAGAGGAATTTATCGGGTAACTTTACAGTAGAAAATATGACCTCGACCCTAGCGGAAGGATTTGCTCGTGGCAATGAATTCTTGCACATTGTCGTAATTTATGATCCTGACCAAGAGGTACTGACATGATGGCAACCCCAACTGCAAACATAGAAAGAGAGCGATTGCTGAAATTAGCAGAGGAGTATCGTGAGAGAGGTTACGAGGTTTTATTTCATCCCAACCTTGAAGATTTACCTGACTTCCTGAAAAGCTATCGCCCCGATATGATAGTGCGCCTGGGTAAAGAGTCAGTAGTTATTGCAGTCAAGTCACGCTCGTCACTCAATTCATCCTCTACTCAATATTTACGCAATTTAGCCCAAGCAGTAGCAGAAAATCCTGGTTGGAGGTTTGAGTTAGTGATGACTAACCCGGAGGATGCAGTCTATTTGCCCAAAGCTGAGGGTTCTCTTCAAGAGCATGAAATAGAAGCGCGCTTGCAAGTAGCAAAGCAACTTGTAGCACAACAACATCTAGAGTCAGCTATGCTATATTCCTGGTCTTTAGTTGAGGCAACTTTGAGAATTGTTGCGGAAAAAGAAGAGCTAACTTTGACAAGATTACAGCCACTTTTTTTAGTAAAACAACTGGCAACTGAGGGGGTAATTTCCCAATCAGAGTATCAGTTACTAATGAATGCACTTTCATTGCGTAACGCAATTGCTCATGGCTTCAAAACTACACAACTTACGCAAAACTCTGTATGCGAACTGATTGAGATTGCAGAGCAACTATTGAAATCTCTGCATACTGGCGAAGAAGCAAGCTAACATTTTAAAAAGCATAAGAGTTACGCGCTGAACACGAAAAAGCCAGCTTTGAGATTGCTCTCCCGTTGCACAATGACAGAAAATCGTAGTGGTGCGTAAGTCCTGTCCTGTAAAAAAAATAGGTTGGGTTTAACACAAGTAAACCCCACCTACCAATTCAATTAAAATTCAGAATTTAGCCTTGATTCACAACAGTCGGTTTTAAACTTTCCTGTGACTTCGATCGATCTAAACCATTTTGAACTTCCACAGATTCCTTAATCGGTTTCCGCGTCTCAATTAAACTCAAAGCTTTGTTGACACTTTCAGGTAAAATCACTACCAAACTGCCGGCCGGCGCCTCATCTAAAGCCTTGTTAACAGCCGTTGTTTCGTCGAGAATCAACTCGTATTCAACTTGAGATTTCTTCGCGGTTCCTGCAGAAATCGCCTCTGCAATTCCCTGGCAAATTAACTTGGCAACAGCACCGGGTTCTCGCCCGCGCCTGTCAATATCTTCCTTCACAATAATACGATCGAACATCTCGGCCGAAAGTTTGCCCAGCGTGACAAAATCTTCATCTCGCCGGTCTCCGGGGGCGCCGACTACCCCTATCCGCTGTCCCGGCCAATTCAGCACGAAACTGCCCAAAGCTTTGTAGCTGTGGGGGTTGTGGGCGTAGTCCAGCAAAGCGTGATAGTTGCCCAATTTAAACAAATTCATCCGTCCGGGAGTTTGACCCACCGATGCTTGGAAGCTTGACAAAGCAGATCGAATATCTTCTATTTTCACTCCTTGGGCAAAAGCCGCCAAACAAGCTGCTAAAGCATTAGCAATCATAAACGGCGCGCGCCCGCCCATCGTCAGTGGCACGTTCACAGCCTGCTCAATTCTCAGCGTCCAATCGCCTTTCAATATCGACAAATACCCATTTTCGTAAATCGCTGCCAGCCCGCCTGCAGCGGTATGTTTGGCAACCAGTTCGTTGTCCGGGTTCATCGAAAAATATGCAATTTGAGCCTTGACACGCTGCGCCATTTGTGCTACTAACGGGTCATCTGCATTCAAAACTGCATAGCCTTTGGGCATTACCGACTCGACGAGGACGCTCTTGAGTTTGGCTAGTTGTTCCACGGTGTCGATGTCGCCAATTCCCAAGTGATCAGCCGCGACGTTCAAGACGACGCCGACATCGCACTGATCGAAGCCGAGGCCCGATCGCAAAATTCCGCCTCTAGCCGTTTCCAGCACCGCCACTTCCACCGTCGGGTCAGACAAAATCAATTGAGCACTCTGCGGCCCGGTATTGTCTCCGCTTTCGACCAAATAATCGCCGATGTAAGTGCCGTCGGTAGTCGTGTAGCCGGTAATCTGACCGGTCTGCTTGACAATGTGGGCAAGCAGGCGAGTGGTTGTCGTTTTGCCGTTGGTTCCCGTTACCGCTAAAATCGGCACCCGGCTGGGTTGAGGCGAGGGGAAAAGCATATCGAAGACGGCACCGGCGACGTTGCGGGGTAAACCTTGACTCGGGGCGACGTGCATTCTGAAACCCGGTGCTGCGTTGACTTCGACGATGACGCCGTTGACATCGCGCAGGGGTTGGGAGATGTCGGGAGTTACTACGTCAATGCCGGCAATGTCCAAACCGATAATTTTGGCGACTCTGGAAAACAGCCAGACGTTTTCCGGGTGGATTTCGTCGGTGCGATCGACTGCAATTCCACCGGTACTCAAGTTTGCTGTCGCGCGCAAAAATACTCTTTCGCCGGCGGGCACTACGGAGTCCATCGCGTATCCTTGTTTTTGCAGCAAATCCAGGGACAATTTGTCGATCGTGATCCGGGTGAGCACGTTGTCGTGTCCGTCTCCTCGCTGCGGGTCGCGGTTTACTTCTTCAATAAGCTGTTCTACTGTAGACTTGCCGTTACCCACGACGTTAGCGGGGACTCGTTCTGCAACTGCTATGACTTGCCCGTTGACTACTAATACTCTGTGGTCGCGGCCGAGGTAATAGCGCTCGACTATCACGCTTTTTGTTTTTGATGCCGCGCTGGCTAAGTCGTAGGCTTCTTCTGCTGCTTCCCAGGAATTGATGTCGATCGTAATGCCGCGGCCGTGGTTGCCGTCTAGGGGTTTGAGGACGATCGGATAACCGCCGACATCTTCGATCGCCCCGCGCAGTTCATCCAAATAATGAATCACCGTCCCTCTGGGAACCGGCACACCGGCGCTGGCGAGGATATTTTTGGTACCTTCCTTGTCACAGGCAAGTTCTACTCCCAAAACTCCGGTCCGGTTGCTCAGAGTTGCCTGAATCCGCTTTTGGTGAACCCCGTAGCCGAGTTGAATCATAAACCGGGCGCTCAAAGGTATCCAAGGAATGCCGCGCGCTTCTGCTTCCTTAATCAGTGTTTCCGTGCTCGGCCCCAGGGCCGCCGACGCAGCAAACTCTCTCAGGTCTCTCAAATCTTGGACTAATTCTGCTGCTGGATAAGTGCCTGTCTCGGCAATGCTTTGGCACATCCGCACGCCTGCCCGGGCTGCATAGCGACCGGCTTGTTCGTGTTGATACTCGATTACTACTTGGTAAATGCCTGGGGTCGCAGTCTCGCGGGTGCGACCGAACCCGACCGGCATTCCTGCCATTTCCTGAAGTTCTAGGGCGACGTGTTCGATTACGTGTCCCATCATTGTGCCTTCTCTGACCCGTTGCAGGAATCCTCCCTGATGGCCTGGAGAACAGTGATGGTCGTTCAAACTCGGAAGTGCGGCGATCAACCCTTCGTAGAAGCCAGGAATTTCCGCTGTGGTTTTATCTGCCCACTCCTCTAAATCCAGACGCATCAGGACGAGTTTCTGGCGTCGGATGCTCCAGTAGTTGGGGCCGCGTAAGGTCTGGATTTTAAGTATTTTCATGGCAATTAGAGGGGTATGGGGCGCGAAATCTTATAGATAATTGGAGCATTTATTCAATTTCGATCTAGATTGCTCGATCGACTGTTCGCTGCGAACAGTTTGGGAGTGAATTTCCAGTTATGGGCTACCCAATTGAAAATTCATGCCCCTACGATCGGCTAAAAACAAGTACAGGCCAATGGCTAGCCAAAAGTCAAAGCCCGAAGCTAGAATTTTCTGTGGTTCGGCCTGGGGTCAGACCGTGGCTGCTTCGGAATATATTCTATTTTTGTATCCATGATTCGGCCGGAATGTCGCCTAATTTCTGCCGAATCAATGACCAGAGATGTTCTACGTTAGTTGGCTGTGCGGCATTCGGGGGGCCAGCCAGACTCGGAACAGGCTCCTGATGGCATTGGTTTGCCGAGGGGCATATTGTAGCAATCTCCGTGACACAGAACGTGCAAGCGCATATTGAACAGACTTAAGGGTTCTGTCGCTCCTACCATAGACTCATTGGTATAAAAATTTTCCCTAGAATCAACAATAGTCACAGTGCCTTTACCAAGAATTTTCATAGTATCGTCTCCCTCAAACAAGGCGCACGTGTCTTCGTCAATACCAATAGCGAGGCGATCTGGATGGCAAGCCACAGCCGACAGCAAGCGAGCCATGCGGTTGCGGTTGTGAAAATGCTGGTCTACGATGATCTCAGGAATAATGTTAAGTCCGTTTGCCATGTCTACTAAAGAGCGGTTTGGTGACGCGCCACTCCCACCGCCTGCAATCATGTGATATCCCATCACCGCAGCACCTGCGCTGGTGCCAGCGAGGGTAATCTTGCCTTCGAGAGTTTCTTTGCGAATTTTCTCCATCAGCGGGGTGTCCGCCAGCAGTCCACAAAGTCGCAGTTGGTCGCCGCCTGTGATGAATACGCCCGTACAGTCTTCTAAGTAATCTTTCCAGACGGGGTTTTCGCCTTGTTCGCGTTCGCGGATGTCCACTACTTTGACGGCGCTAACGCCCATTTCGTCAAATATTGTGCGGTAGCGGTTGCTAATTCCTTCGGGATCTCGCGAAGCGCACGGAACGATCGCCAGCCGAGCGTTTGCACCCCCAGCACGGCAAAAAAAGGTGTTCAGAATCTCTCGCCCGTGAACTTTGTCTTCGGCTCCCCCGATGACCATAATCGAGGTTTTTGTGCGCTGGGGAATATTGTGTTCAAGGGCTTGAGATGTCAACTGCTGCATGGTGTGTCTTCCTCTGTTGGATGTGAAATTCAATTTTGCCGTTGCTGTGGGTACAATAGGGCTTTTTAAGAATAAATTTTTGTTTGTGCCAGTGAGGTGCGATCGCCGATCGCACTATCCCGCAGTTGTTTGGGGCGAATTTACTTGCAGTCGCTGTCATGAAAAACAGATTATTTTTGTACAAAATCGGCCCGCCGACACAGGAAGAGAATTTAACTTGCCAAAATTTTCAGAAATTATAAGAAATTATAAAGAATAAAGCAATTACTGAAAACTGAACTCCCTCTAAAGGTCAAACTAGAGGTGATGTATCAATGAAATTCCAATAATCGTGCGATTTGACGTTGTTACCCTATTTCCAGAATTTTTCCGGGCTCCCCTAGAGTCGGGACTGATGGGCAAAGCCTTAGCTAAAAAGATTGCTGAGGTGAATTTTGTCAATCCCCGCGATTTTACCACAGACAAACACCAGCGAGTCGATGATGAGCCTTACGGGGGCGGAGTAGGGATGCTGATGAAACCGGAACCGATTTTTGCTGCGGTGGAGTCGCTGCCGGTTTTGCCGCGGCGAGAGGTGATTTTGCTGACTCCCCAGGGGGAACCGATGCAGCAGGCGATGTTTCGGGAGTTGGCGGCCCATCGCGATCAGTTGGTGTTGATTTGCGGTCATTATGAGGGTGTGGACGATCGAGTCCTGCATTTGGTCACTCGCGAGGTGTCTTTGGGGGATTTCGTGCTCACGGGGGGCGAAATTCCGGCTTTGGCTTTGATTAATGGGGTTTTGCGATTGCTGCGAGGAACTGTGGCGAAGGAAGATTCCCTAAAGTTTGAGAGTTTTGAGGACGGACTTTTGGATTATCCGCAGTACACTCGACCGGCGGATTTTCGGGGATTGAAGGTGCCCGACGTGTTGCTGTCTGGTAATCACGCAGAAATTGCTCGCTGGCGTCGGGAACAGCAAATTGAAAGAACTCGATCGCGCCGATCGGATTTGTACGATCGGTGGTTGCAGGAGAGGGGAGAATAAGATTTGAGGATGTAGCCGTTATTAGTTGGATCTTCAGGGATGATTAGCAATTTAAAGCTAATAGAACTCCCCAGGCAGCACTAAGTTACAGTTTTGGTTCTTGAAGCTTTCAAGCCTTCAGCAGCTAAAAGATGTCTTAGTCGCTCGATCTCAGCTTTAGTTCCGACAAAAACAGAACCAGGCATCTTCTTTTTTAAGTTCATCGCTTCAGCTAATGACAATTCCATAGCCTGACGCAGGATTTTTGTTACAACTGTTGCACGTTGTTATTCTTCCAATACAATCAAGTTCCAATTCCCTTCGTTTGCTAAAATTTATTTTCTCATTTCGTTAGGTATAGCATCAGTATTATCTAACGCGATTGCCTGAGAGCAATAATGACAGCTAGAAGATAGATGCCAGACAACTTTTTTGTCGAAGACAGACTGACCAACCGACATCTGTATGTCTTTGCTACAATTACCGCAAAGTCCGTAAATCAAGACCATTCTTTTTCAGCTATCTCCCCGCAAATATGAAATAATTGTCTTTTGGTATACTTCCAAAACCTAAATTTTACATGAACATCCGCATCGGCAACGGCTACGACATTCACTGCTTAGTTCCTGAACGCCCCCTCATCCTTGGCGGCGTCCACATTCCCCACGAATTAGGCTTATTAGGACACAGCGACGCCGACGTACTTACCCACGCTATCATGGACGCTATGCTCGGAGCTCTCAGCTTAGGAGATATCGGGCTTTATTTCCCGCCAACTGACCCGAAATGGAAGGGTGCGGATAGTCTCGTATTGTTGGCACAAGTCAATCAGTTAATTTTAGATAAAGGCTGGGAAATCGGCAATATTGATTCTGTGGTGGTGGCGGAACGTCCAAAGCTGAAACCGCATATTGGGCAAATGCGCGATCGGCTTTCTACTGTCCTACAATTAAAACCAGACCAAATCGGCATCAAAGCTACTACCAACGAAAAGTTAGGCCCCGTGGGGAGAGAAGAAGGAATTGCAGCCTACGCTGTAGTTTTGCTGGGCAAAAAATAGAACTCTACAATTCTTTAATCCAAAATCGCTAGGAAGCCTGAAATCATGGAGACTGACACCTGGGAATTACAATTTCCTGTAGACGCGGATGTCATCGCGTTGGATAAGGACGATCGCATAGTCGTGCTAATTGAGGTTAAAATTATTCAAGCTCAAGAAGCAGACGCAAAACAGAAAATTGTCGATCGCGCGATCGATTGGCTGAAAGCTATGTTAGCTAAGCTGTCCGAAAAAAACGCGATCGTTCCCTATGCTATGTTTATTGACGCGGAACAAATTCTGATTTTTAAATGGGATGGTGTGAATTTATCGGAGCCTGTTTGCACTCTCAATACTGGTGAAATATGTCGCTATTATATGCCGAGTTTTGGCAGTAAATGGATCTCTGAAAGTACCATTGAGGGGGTGATTCAGTCGTGGCTGCATGACTTAGATTATAACTGGAAATCCCAAATTCCGCCAGCATCAGAGGAGATAGCAGCCATCGGTTTGCTCCCGTTACTCGCAGGTGGTACAACAAAATCAGGAGTTGAATTAGGTGGCAATTATATATATCGAGACAAACTTTCTGATGAGTATTACTACAGGGCGTGAGGCTGAAGCAATTATGTTGCTCAGAGATTTGTCCTCATCTGTTCAGTTGGTCATACCCAGCATTTGTTACATGGAGGCTTTGTCAGCTTTCGAGGACGAGTTGAAGCGACGAAAATATTTTAAGGAACAGCTAAACCGCAAAATTAGCGAAACAAAGCGAGATGTAACATCTGAACAGGCTGCATCTCTATTTTTTCACTTAGAAGAGTCATTACTCTACTATGTAGAACGAATAGATGAAAGGAAATTTCGCTTGCGTGAAGCGATAAGTAGGATGTCTAGAAATGCAGAAATGATTGCATTAAATCCAGAAATTGTCGAAGCAAGCTTAAACGAAACTTTGATCGGAAAAGACCCAACAGACAATTTGATTCTACACTGTATCCTCAGTCATGCACGCTCGCATTCTACAGAAACAAAAGTATTTCTCAGCGGTAACGTCAAAGAATTTGGTCTACCGGAAGTTCAAGATGTTTTGCGAGAAGCCGGGATTACAAAGTATTTCTCTGTCACTAAAAACTTTCTAGGTTGGCTACAATCTCAGTCATAATTGCACGCAGGTGGTACAGTAAATTATTATGAAAAATTTCCCTATTTTACATTCAAAGCGCCGCTGGCTGGCTGTTCTCCTGGCTGCAATTGCAGCGATCGCTCTCTCAGCTTGTAGTCCCGTGCGATCAACTAAGTTAGTAGACAGACTCATCGTTCCCACCCCTAGCGGCCCGGGTACCTTTAACTACCCGCTAAACCAATCTGCATACAGCGTTTTTGGCTATATGTACGAGGGATTGATTAACGAAAACGGCTTGACCTCGGAGTTAGAACCCGGTTTAGCCGAGTCCTGGGAAGTTTCTAAAGATGGCAAAAAGATTGTCTTCACCCTGCGAGAGGGTTTGAAATGGTCGGACGGCGAACAGATGACTACTGATGACATTATCTTCAGCTATGAAAAGATTTATTTCAATGATAAAATTCCTAGCGGTTTGAAAGATAATCTGAGGGTTGGGATGAGTCGCCAATTCCCAAAAGTAAAAAAAATAGACAGCCGGCGCGTTGAATTTTCCGTTGCAGAGCCCTTTGCTCCATTTATTAGATATGCTGGGGGAATCCCAATTTTACCAGCTCATATTTTACAGGAAGCTGTCGAAAATACAGATGCCGATGGTCAGCCTAAATTCCTGACTACTTGGGGGACGGATACTGACCCTAAAAAAATTGTGGGGAATGGTCAATATCGAATGCTGAGCTACACTCCCAATCAGCGCGTGGTTTTGGAAAGAAATCCGTATTTTTGGCGCAAAGATGCTGAGGGAAATGTCCAGCCTTACATCCAGCAAATTGTTTGGCAAATTATCGAAAATACTGACAATCAACTGCTGAATTTTCGATCGGGCGATTTGGATACTCTGAACGTGGAACCGGAAGTGTTTCCGCTGCTGAAACGGGAGGAAAAACGCGGCAAATACACGGTATTCAACGGCGGTCCGGATACTGGCAGCGTCTTTGTGTGTTTCAATCTGAATAAGGGGCGCAATGCTCAAAATCAGCCGTTTGTAGACCCAATTAAGTCTCGGTGGTTTGCGAGTAAGGAATTTCGGCAGGCGATCGCCTATGGCATCAACCGCGAGGCGATGACTAACAATATCTATCGCGGACTTGGCGCGCCACTGCATTCCCCAATTCCGGCGCAAAGCCCGTTCTACCTGTCCCCAGAACAGGGATTGAAAACTTACAGTTACGATCGACAAAAAGCCAAAGAGTTACTGTTAAGTGCTGGCTTCAAGTATAATAGTAACGGCGAATTGTTGGATGCTGAAGGCAACAAAGTGCGATTTACTTTGTTGATGGCGGCTGGTAAAAAAGTTCGGGAACAAATGGGAACGCAAATTAAGCAAGATTTAGGCAAACTGGGGATGCAAATTGATACGCAGTTTCTCAGTTTTAACACTTATGTGGAAAAACTGCGATTGACGCGGAATTGGGATACTTACCTCGGTGGTTTTACGGGAGGTACTGAACCGCACAGCGGCTACAATATTTGGTCAGTCAATGGCACTTTGCACAGTTTCAACCAGGGCCCGCAATCCGGAGAACCCCCGATTAAAGGTTGGGAAGTGTACGACTGGGAGCAGAAAATCGATGACCTTTATGTGAAGGCTTCCCAGGAGCTTGATGAGGCGAAGCGCAAGGAGCTTTATGGAGAAACGCAGCGGATTATAGCGGAACAAGTTCCTTTTGTTTATATGGTAAATCCGCTGACTTTTGAGGCGGTGCGCGATCGCGTTTCGGGAATTCGCTACAGTGCTCTGGGCGGTGCTTTTTGGAATTTGTACGAGTTGCAAATAACAGAATAGTCAGCAGTTATTAGTCATTAGTCAGTCATTAATTAATGGAACCTAAAATTTTACAGAAGTTACTCGAATCTGTGGCTGCCGGCGATATTAGCCCCATCGCAGCTTTGGATAAATTAAAGCATTTTGACTTTGAACAAGTCGGTGATTTTGCCAAAATTGACCACCACCGCACTTTAAGAACGGGTTTTCCTGAAGTAATTTGGGGCCCAGGGAAAACGCCAGACCAAATTGTTGAGATTATCGAGGCGATGCGCGGGCGAAATTCTGCGGTGATGGCCACGCGAATCGAACCGGAAGTTTTCGAGCAATTGCAACAAAAAATACCCGATTTGTGCTACTACCAAAAGGCTCGAATTTGTGCAATTTCTCCTAATTCCCCAACTCCGCAGCATCCGGGTACTGTGACTATTATCAGTGCGGGAACGGCGGATTTGCCTGTAGCGGAAGAGGCGGCAATTACTGCGGAACTTTGCGGTTTTCAGGTGCGACGTTTGTGGGATGTCGGAGTTGCCGGCATTCACCGTTTGCTGAGCAACCGGCACGTCATTGCCGGTGCTGATGTGTTGATTGCGGTTGCGGGCATGGAAGGTGCTTTGGCGAGTGTGGTTGCGGGTTTGGCAGATTGTCCGGTGATTGCTGTGCCGACGAGTGTAGGTTACGGCGCGAGTTTTGGCGGGATTGCTCCTCTTTTAACTATGCTCAATTCTTGTGCGGCTGGTGTGGGTGTGGTGAATATTGATAATGGGTTTGGGGCGGCGATTTTGGCTTGTCAAATTCTGAGAACTGCTGGGAAAGTGGAGAGAAGAGGAGAGGGGGAGAATGGGAGTGAGGGGGAATAGTTAGAAACCCCCTCGATTAGATAAGATTAAAGCTAACTGTCACAGGACGATCAATTTTTAGGGTGCATCTTGCACCATTCTCAAGAACAGGCAAGATGCGTGTTCCACAAAGAGTGAGTTTTCTTGTGGGGTGGGCATCCTGCCCGCCCGTAAAAAACCTAATTGAAAATGGTGCCACATCTCAGGTGCGTCAGACTTCGTTATTGAAAGATTATTGAAGATTTCCGGTAGTAGAGCACCTTACCATATATGCCAGTTGCGTCCAAGACGGCCAGACTCGGCGGTTGAAACCGCGTCTAAACTTGCTTCTCGTCCCAGCAGAGGAGGACTAAAGAATACATGAGGTATTATTGCCGGATTTGATATTACTTGCTGCCCAGCCAAATCGGATAAGCAGAAGAATCCTCAGCTTTCAACTTTTGGGCCTGATAACTCTTGCTAGTCCAACTAGCAACTGTTTGCAGGCTTTCTGTTAAACAACTTTCGCTGCCAAACGCTTCAAATCCCAAAGTCCACCACGCGCTGCCGTTAATGTTCAACTGAGTAAGTTCCACGCTGCAACCTTGGGGAATTGGGGCTTCGACAGGCACAGATATCAGGACGCCAGGGGCCGAAACTTGATAAAGACGTTGCGCTCGCTTTTTCTTGACTCCCACCCACTTTCCTGTCGCCACAATATCCGCCGGTATCGGCGCCATGGTGTCCGCACAAACCCACTTCAGCCACTTTTCGGCTTTGCCTTCCCAGCGATTGGCGAACTGCATCGTCCCTAACTCTGCCTGACGCCACTTTACCTCCAAGGTTTTCCCACGCAGCTTCACTCCCAAGTAGTCGCAGTTAGGTACTAGCAAATATATGTCTTCCCGTTCTTCAGGAGGCGAAAGATACGCGCCGAGACTCTCGCTTCCAAACCATTGATTGAGCGATTTTGGCAGTGCACCGCTATAAAACCACCGCATTTCCAGACTGGCCCGCATAAATTTTTCCTCCGTTCCACAATTTTCGTCAAACCCAGACTGGATTTGCCATACACCATCGACTTTTGTGCCTCTCCACTCTATCCTCCCCCCTCCGGGGCCCAGAGTCTACCCACAGTCATACCATTGTTAGATTTTAGATTTGAGATTTTAGACTTGGGAAAGACTGACTATATAAGGGTTTAGAGCTTGCCTACAGTTGCATTTTTTTTTAAACTGGTGTCAGAGCGAGGTCTTTTAAAAAAATTTCTCACAATCCTTTACATATCTTCACAAGTCTGTTACATTTATTTACAGTACACTAAAAACCATTTAGGAAAAAAAAGATGACTAACCGAGGCTTAATGCTGGACGACCAAGGCAAAATGAACAATTTTGCGATCGAGCCGACAGTATACATCGATGACGAACCCCGCACCGGCTTTACCCCCTACGCAGAACGCTTAAACGGCCGCCTTGCCATGATTGGCTTTGTTTCTCTCTTGGCTTTAGAAGTTTCGACCAAGCACGGGCTGATTAGCTGGCTGACTCACCTGTAATGATTTTGTTAACAATTAAACTATATGGCTATGGATCGCTGGCGTTACACAAACAGCGATCCATAGCTTAACTATTTTTAGGGGCAAGGTTTGGTGAGACAATTAAAATTAAATATTTTTGTTTTACCCTACCCGTAAAAAGAATGCTCAAACGAATTGCGGCAATACTTCTGGTGGTTCTAAGCCTCACATTAACCGGTTGTGTGTCTAAAGTCACCGGACTCAAAAGCTACGTTGATACTGGCGACGGCTATCAATTTCTCTATCCTAACGGCTGGCTGCCGATCGCGGTTTCTAACGGGCCCGATGTGGTGTTCCGCGATTTGATTCAGCAAACCGAGAACGTCAGCGTGGTAATCAGTCCAGTCGCCAAGGACAAAACTCTGGCGGATTTGGGAACGCCGACGGATGTGGGATACAAGCTCAGCAAAAGTGCGATCGCCCCGAGTGATTCCGGCCGCGAAGCTGAATTAGTCAATGCAGAAGCTCGTGAATCGCGATCGAAAAACTATTACATTTTAGAATACGCCGTTAAGTTGCCAAACCAAGAACGGCACAACTTAGCGAGTGTAGCCGTCAGCCGCGGCAAACTTTTTACGCTTAACGTTTCCACTACCGAAGAACGCTGGCCGAAGGTAAAAGAAGCTTTTGAGAAAGTTGTTAAATCTTTCTCTGTTTATTAGGGAATTGGGAATTGGGAATTGGGCATGGGGCATGGGGCATTGTTGACTGTTGACTGTTCGCTGTTGACTGTTGACTGTTCGCTGGAAACCTCACCACAGTTAACTGTCAACTGTCAACTGTCAACTGTCAACTGAACTTCTTAACTTATGAAAATTCCAACTTTTGTATTAGCTTCAGCTTCTCCAGCGCGCCGCCGTCTGCTAGAAAATGCCGGCATTCAAGCTGTGATTTGCCCCAGCGATTTTGATGAAGGGCAAATACAAATGAAAGATGCCACTAATTTAGTGCAGGTTTTAGCAGAGGGAAAAGCTGAGGCTGTAGCTAAGTTTTTACTGGCTAATTCTCACCCGCAAATCTCCAATCCCAAATCGTGTTTGGTGTTGGGATGTGATTCAATTTTGCTCATAGATGGCGAAATTCACGGCAAACCCAAGGATGCGGAAGAAGCAATCTCGCGCTGGCAGAAAATGCGCGGTAAGGTGGGCGAACTCTATACGGGTCATGCTTTAATTGATACTAGATTCGATGACTTTGATCAGGCCAGGTCGCGATCGGTCATTCGCTGCCAAGTTACAAAAGTTCATTTTGCGGAAGTTACCTCGCGCCAAATAGCGGCTTACGTCGCTACCGGAGAGCCCCTCGCCTGTGCAGGCTGTTTTGCACTGGAAGGTAAAGGCGGCTTTTTTGTGGAACAAATCGAAGGATGTCACACAAATGTGATCGGTTTGAGCTTACCTCTGCTGCGGCAAATGCTCACCGAAATGGGATATGATGTGGCGGATTTCTGGAAATCTTAAAGTTTGGTGGACACCGGACAATTTACATAGCCCATAATCCCAGAAATCGGGAGGCACAGCAACAGTGAAATGCGTTCCCAGGCATAGCCTAGGAAGAGTATTAATTTTGCCTTTCCTCTTGTGGAATGGCCGTTTCGCCTGTCCGTGCTATGCAAATTAGCCTTGCCCACCAGTTGGTAATTATCCTAGAGCGATCGCCCCCTCCGATACAGATATAAACTGAAGTTGATCCGGCGAAACATCCTTCACCAAACCCAAGATATTGCCGGTGCTAGCTTCTCTAATCACCGTCGCCTTAGTATTCAACAGTCTAAACTCCAGAGTTTGAGGGGTTCCCGGAGGATAAGGCCCGCTACTGTCGTAAGCTCTGGCATCACCAATTGTTAAAAACCTTTCGCTCAAAGCAATATCATTTCCCGTCAATCCTCCCGCCAATCCAATTACATCACCTTCAGCCGGATTGTAATCGAGAATAAAATCTGCAGGCACTTCCTCTACATCAAAATTTCCACTAGGAGGCGGTTGAAGCGAACCAATTTCCCCCGAAGTTGCTCCCACTTCTGTGCGGAGGACAAACAAATCTGCGCCTTCACTTCCCCAAAGTCTATCAATTCCAGCATCACCGATTAGAGTATCATTTCCACTCTCTCCTACTAAAGCATCATTTCCTTTACCGCCGCGAATAAAGTCATTGGCCGTGCCTCCATAAACGTAGTCATCACCTTGATCTCCGCTGACAAAATCGCTGCCACATTCTCCATAAACAATGTCAAAATCTTGGCCGCCGCGAATAGTATCGCTGCCACAACCTCCGATTAAAGTATCTGTGCCACTGTTACCGTTCATCAGTTCCGCACCACCGGAACCTCTGACAAAATCGTTGCCAGCTAAGGCCCGCAAACCTCCGGGAGTATTCCGCAGAATTCCATTTGCTAATTGAAATACGTCGTCAGTGGGAGTTAAGTCAAAAAAGTTGGGGTCGCTGGCTGGATTTGGCAATGGCCCTGTGAGTAATTTGGTGTTTGGGGGATCAGCAATAATTGGGTCTGAATTTTCAGCTAATGCTCTAATTTCTCCGAGATTTGTTTCTAACATCCTAATTTTCTCCTTTTTTGATTGACTTTGTTGATATTCTGATTTTAACAAAGGTTCCAATTAAGAAATATGCGGGAATCAGGGGTTAAAACAATCCAATTATTGTCAAAGTTGCCGGAGGTCTTTATTCAACAAGCCTAGGTTATTGACACCAATCTGCGCGTCCAAATCCGCAAATATTTTGAACTGTATACCAATAATTCTGGGGATCGCGTACTCTATTACCCGTCAGCAGTCAGCGTGGGAAAACCCAGAGACTGCTAATTGTCATGAAACCTTGAGTTAAGTTCGGAATAATTAATATGCTAGACACTGCGATCGAATCTATTCAAGCCAGAGAAATCCTCGACTCCCGCGGCCGCCCCACCATTGAAGCTGAAGTTTACCTAGCCAACGGTGTTGTAGGACTCGCCCAAGTCCCCAGCGGCGCCTCTACAGGCTCTTTTGAAGCCCACGAACTCCGCGATGGCGACAACAAACGTTACGGCGGCAAAGGAGTCCTAAAAGCCGTCGATAACGTCGAGCACAAAATTGCCCCCGCTTTGGCTAATCTAGATGCGATCGACCAAGCACTGGTAGACAAAACCATGATTGACTTGGACGGTTCCCCGAACAAATCCCACCTCGGCGCAAATGCCATTCTCGGAGTCTCCTTAGCCACAGCAAAGGCGGCCGCCGAAACTTTAGGACTCCCCCTTTACCGGTACTTGGGCGGGCCCTTGGCGAACGTTTTGCCCGTACCACTGATGAACGTGATCAACGGGGGATCTCACGCTAACAATAATGTGGACATTCAAGAATTTATGATTGTCCCTGTGGGTGCGCCTTCTTTTAAAGAAGCTTTACGCTGGGGTGCAGAGGTATTTGAATCCTTGAGTAAAGTCTTAAAAGCTGAGGGTTTGCTGACTGGTGTGGGTGATGAAGGCGGTTTTGCGCCTAATCTTAAATCCAATCAAGCAGCTTTGGATTTGTTGATTGCAGCTATTGAAAAAGCTGGCTATAAGCCGGGTGAACAAGTAGCTTTAGCTTTGGATGTTGCTGCTAGCGAATTTTACAAAGATGGGCAGTACACTTACGACGGTGTTGCTCATTCGCCGGCAGAATTAATCGATTATTTGGATGGTTTGGTGAGTCAATATCCCATTATTTCGATTGAAGATGGTTTGCACGAAGACGATTGGGACAGTTGGGTAGCGCTGACGCAGAAAATGGGCAGCAAAGTTCAATTGGTGGGTGACGATTTGTTTGTTACTAATCGCACGCGGCTGCAAAAAGGAATTGATTTGAAAGCTAGCAATTCGATTTTGATTAAGCTGAATCAAATTGGTTCTTTGACAGAGACTTTGGATACGATCGACCTCGGCAAACGGAACAGCTATCGAGCGGTCATCAGCCACCGTTCCGGTGAAACTGAAGATACCACAATTGCAGATTTAGCGGTAGCGACTCGCGCCGGTCAAATTAAGACTGGTTCTTTGTGTCGCAGCGAACGGGTGGCTAAATACAACCGTTTGTTACGAATTGAGGACCAATTGGGCGATCGGGCAATTTATGCTGGGTCGATCGGTTACGGGCCAAAATAACACTTGGTAATCGGTAATTGGGAATTGGTAATTGGTAATCGGTAATTGGGAATGGGTAATTGGTAATCGGTAATCGGTTAGTTTTTAATTTTCATCACCAATGCCCAATGCCCAATGCCCAATGCCCAATTACCAATTAAGGATAGAAAGCTAATTGTGGCAAACCCAAAGTTTCTTCCCAACCCATCATCAAGTTCATGCACTGGATGCCTTGACCGGCTTGTCCCTTAATTAAATTGTCGATCGCCGATAGCACAATCACCCTGTCAGTACGCGGATCGACTTCGATGCCGATATAACAAAGATTCGTGCCGCAAGCCCATTTTGTTTGCGGATAAACTCCAGCCGGTAACACTTTTACCCAAGGACAATTGCGGTAAAAAGCACTGAAAATTGTGATTAAATCTTCCCGCACCAAACCCGGATCACGCAAAGTTGCGTACACAGTCGCCAGAATTCCCCGCACCATCGGAATGAGGTGGGGAGTAAACTGAACTTTAATATCGTGTCCCGCTAAATCGCTGCAAATTTGCTCGATTTCTGGCGTGTGGCGGTGGCGGCCAACGCCGTAAGCGCCCAGAGAACCCTCTGCTTCAGCCAACAAGAGATTAACTTCGGCTTTGCGGCCCCCTCCCGAAGCACCGGATTTGGCGTCGATAATTGCTGTTTCTGGCACAATGAGACCTTGTTTGAGCAAAGGTGCCAGGGCTAACAAACTAGCAGTGACGTAGCAGCCGGCACAGCCTACTAACTGAGCATCTTTAATTCGATCGCGATACAATTCTGGCAAACCGTAAACAGCCGTTGCAGCCAGTTCAGCGTCTGATCGATCCCCGCCGTACCAAGCTTTGTAAGTTTCCAGGTTTTCAAATCTGTAGTCAGCCGACAAATCCAAGACTTTGCAGCCTTTTTCTATCAGCGTCGGTGCCATTTTGCAAGCTAAACCGTTCGGCAGGGACAGAAACACAACTTCACATTTTGCCGCTATTTTGTCGAGGTCGATCGCCTCGACTGTCAAATCAATGCAGTTAGTCAGATGCGGATAAAGGCTGGAAAAAGGTTTTCCCGCACTGCTATCCCCGCCCAAATAGACTACTTCAGCCGCTGGGTGATCTGCCAGCAGTCGCACAAGTTGCACGCCGCCGTACCCTGAAGCGCCGATAATTCCTACAGGCACACGTCCAACATCTCCCATTTTCCTTTATCCCCTCAGCCTTTGAAGTCAAAAACGCTTGAACTTTTGCTGCATTGTAGTACCAAACGCCAACTTTGGTGGCAAAGAATTGTGTTGTTTTGTTTTGGAGGTGCATTTTTGTTAATTTTCGGCTGTTTGACCGATCGCCAAAACCCTAAAATTAACAAACTGATGTGCGATCGTGCTATAAAAAACTTACTTTAACCCATCCCCAAACCGGAGATTAACATTTTTCCCTCGAAGCTCGAACCTCGAAGCTCAACATCCATCCGTTAAATCTGTTAAATCTTGTACACGGCTTCGTTGCCGAACTTCCTATGGGCATAGTTGTAGAAAACGTATCAAAACAGTTTGGCAGTTTCCAAGCACTCGATCGAGTCAGCTTAGAAATTGAATCTGGTTCCCTAGTCGCATTGCTGGGCCCGTCTGGATCCGGCAAGTCTACACTGCTGCGACTGATTGCGGGTTTAGAAATGCCCGACTCCGGCAAAATCTGGCTGACAGGTCAAGATGCGACCAATACTAGCGTCCAAGACCGCAAAATTGGGTTCGTGTTTCAGCACTACGCGCTATTCAAGCACATGACAGTGCGAAAAAACATCGCTTTCGGGATGCAAATTCAGAAAACACCACCCGCGAAAGTCAAATCCCGGGTAGAAGAATTGTTGAATTTAGTGCAATTGGCAGGATTGGGCGATAGATACCCGTCGCAACTTTCAGGAGGCCAGCGACAGCGGGTGGCTCTCGCCAGAGCCCTGGCTGTGGAACCGAAAGTGTTACTGCTAGACGAACCTTTTGGAGCTCTTGATGCCAAAGTTCGCAAAGACTTGCGTGCTTGGTTGCGGCGACTGCACGACGAAGTACACGTTACCACAGTCTTTGTGACCCATGATCAAGAAGAAGCGATGGAAGTTGCCGATCAAATTACAGTAATGAATAAAGGTAAAATCGAACAAGTCGGCACACCCGCAGAAATTTACGACCATCCCGCTAGTGCTTTCGTAATGAGTTTTATCGGGCCAGTCAATGTATTGCCCAGCAGTTCAAGAATGTTTCAAGACAACGGCTTTGACTCAGCCAACCCAGAGATTTTCTTGCGCCCTCACGACGTAGTAATTGAAACTACAGAAAATAGCGCAACAGTGCCTGCAAGAATCAGTCGCTTGATTCATTTGGGATGGGAAATTCAGGTAGAATTAACCTTAGATGACGGTCAAGTAGTAAACGCTAATTTGACTAGAGAAAGATTCGATAGCTTGAACTTGCAGCCCCAGCAAAGAGTGTTCGTAAAGCCGAAAGATGCCAAGTCCTTTCCACTTTTTTATTCCATCTAAGAGCAATTCTGAAAACTCAAGCTAAATTTAGATTGGATACTGCCTTTGCAAGAATGTGGCGCGGTGCGGTGTCTCTACAAAAAAAAATCTAGGGACACGGCACCGCGCCGTGTCCCTAATCTTTTATACTGACAACTGTCCGCTGACTACTGCGCGCTGAGTTAGTCTTTAATTTTGTTGACAGCTTTTTTGACTTGTTGCTCAAAGGATGTAGCTTGTGTATTGGAAGGATTTTTCATTTTTTCAATGTCAGCGTCTCCCTGAACTTCGTTGGGTCCTTTGCTGGCTTTTTCTTGAGTTTCTTCCAAGGACATTGGTTTTTTCAGTACAGCTTCTTGAGATTCTTTTTCAATTCCTAAAAGTTGGTCTTCACCTTTGGTGGGGCTGCTAGTAACTGCAAAAGCCGGGAAAGCATTAGAAACAAACATCAAGGCACAAAAACAAACAGCTATTAAAGTGCGGACTAAACGCTTGGCAGGGAAGTTAAAGCTGATAAAAGACATACAAAATTTCTCCGTTTTTAGAAGTTTTGATCGCTAAGATTGTTAACAGGCTGAAGCTCACTCATATTCTGCACAATCTTTAACTCAAGTTTGAGAACAGCAACCGTTGCTTTTTTTCAAATTGAGCTAATATATAATATTTAGCTGAAAAAGCTGGTATTTGAAATCCTTCTCAGGGAATATTTCTAGATGACTGGCGTCGGTCGCCCCAAGACCTTTATGTAGAAGGCACTTGTGTAGAATCAAAAAAATTCTCTATAAGTGCCTTCGGATGCGCCTCACATAGCGGTATCAATCTCAGTAACTGGTTTTATCGTGGGGTGGGGGCGGGTTTATTTAGCCTGTTTGCAATGTGAGAGGGCGCTTGAGTGAATCCGCAGAGCGGTTTGTTGAAAATATTGCAAGATACAAGATATGAGATGCGCCCGACTATCCACTGACTAATGACTAATAACCAATGGCTGCTGCTGTCGCACGGGAACTTGATATTTTGCTAGATAAGTTTTAATTTCTCCTACACTGAGTTGCCCGTAATGCAGCAGGGAAGCCAGCAGGGCTGCTTCTGCTTTGCCCTCCGTGACGGCTTCGTAGATGTGGTGACAGTTGCCGGCGCCACCGGAAGCAATGACGGGAATTTCGACCATTTCGGCAATGCTTCGAGTTAATTCCAAATCGTAACCGGCTTGAGTGCCGTCCGAGTCCATGCTTGTCACCAGAATTTCGCCGGCGCCGCGCTGTTCGGCTTCCTTTGCCCACGCGATCGCATCTTTTCCGGTATTTTCTCGCCCTCCGCGCACATACACGTCCCAACCAGGATTATCTGCCTCTTGTCGTTTGCGGGCGTCGATCGCCACTACAATGCACTGATTACCAAATCGATCGCTGGCTTTGTCAATTAAACTCGGATCGCGCACCGCCGCCGAATTAATACTCACCTTGTCTGCGCCCGCCCTCAATAAACTTTTAATGGTGTCTAAGGATTGGATACCGCCGCCCACCGTCAAAGGGATAAATACGCGATCGGCCGTTCGGTACACCACATCGATCATAATATTCCGGTCTTCGTGAGTCGCTGTAATGTCCAGAAACACCAACTCGTCAGCACCCGCATCATTGTAAACCTGAGCCATTTCTACCGGATCGCCAGCATCCTGAAGATTGACAAAATTGACACCTTTGACCACGCGACCGGCTTTCACATCCAGACAAGGTAAAATTCTTTTCGACAACATACAATTCTCTTCCAATTTAACTTACTCGGCGGGAAGTCCCCCGCTATAACTGTACTCATCTTAGCGGTGGGATGAAAGCCAGGGTAGTTTTTTCCCGTCCTGTTTGTGTTCTGGACTCCTAGCTGGAGAACGAGTTAAACAGGCAAGAATTAACCAATCTCTCAGCTATCACAAGACGCTAACAATCAATAAAATTAGTTTTAAAAATTTGATAAATCCTCATAAATTTCGCAACGATTGCCACAACCAAGCAGTCAAAAGCGATATCTATGGCATTTAGCAGCTTACTCTAGCATAGAGGATTTTTACTCTTAGTGGTTCCCTACGCTCCTCACCAACAGTTAATCTCAGAACAAAAGACCTTAATCAGTCTGATTCGGGGCATGCTAGAAAATTATTAAAATTATTCCAAACGTTTCTGCTGGAATGGACTTTGACACGCCACAGCTTATTGCTGTTTAGCCAAATTTCTTAAAAATCGCTGAGGGTCATAAGAATGGGGGGAGGTAAAATAGGCACTTTTCTAACAATTGTTTTTTACACAGCAATTATGATCGCTGGTTCATTGGTGACAAGTTAAGACTTAATTGCATTTGTCAATCAGTAATATTACTCAAAAAGACTGTTTTTTTAGGAATGGAAAATTCACGATTTGAGAGGGAGTAAGTATAAATATCATGGGAGGCATGATTTCTCGGTCGCCCAAATCTCAGTTTTCTGCCCAAAATCCGAGTAAATATTGAGCATAATTGCTGATTGACAAATGCTTTCTTAGCTTAACTTGTTACCAATGATGCACAATAAAAGATATCAGCTCAGAGACGGTTCCCTTAAACCATTGCCTGGTAAGTTTTGCAGCTTGCTTGTTACCTCGCTAGCTCAGTTTTGCTTCAGAAAGTGCTATTTACCAGATGCGATCGCCCTGTCACCCATAACTGCATGAGTTGAGTTCACTAAACCTATGCAGAGCATTCATCAACTTCTTTGAAGGACGGGCATCTTTCCCGAATTTCTAGTCAACGCCTGACAAGTAATCAATTCAGTACCCCCGAAAAATACAAATTGTTGGTGATAAATTCCTCATTTTTCCTGGTAAGGTGGGGATTGTTTTTGCTAGTATCAACCACAAAATCTCAAACAAAATATAAACCGTAAGCAGCATCAACTCTCTCGCAAACATCAAGGTTAAAATCATCGTCTTCAAGCCTGTGGAGTGCCATGAATCACGAAAAAATGGCAAACGCTAGAGAGAATTTTCAGGACAAACTCTCTCTAAAAGTGGTGCCGGAAAACCAAGTCATCGTTGTTGAAAATATGGCTGTCAATAACTTGGTAAAAACTCACTTCCTAGCTAAAGTAATTAGCGATTGCGGATGGTCAAAATTGACCCTACCGTTGAAATACAAGGCTGAAAGAGACGGTAAAACTTACTTAGACATTGGTCGGTTTTTTGCACCATCGAGTAAGAGTTTCCACGTAGGTCTGAATCAGGTGGCTCGCCTTCTGTTGGAAGTGCGTAGCTGGACTTGTTGCAATTGCCAAACAAAGCACGATAGAGATGTGAACTCTGCTATCATTATTGGCGATGAAGGGCTTGGATTATTAGCGTTAGGAACTAGCACTACTGCCCATGGACAGAATGTAAGTTCGACGTTTGGAAGGAAATGTTCGATATGAGCGGCTGTTCCGGTTGAAATTGGAAGCTTACACCATAGGGAGTAGTGGACAGAACTCTGGATCTGCATACCAGCCCACACCCCCTACCCCCCGCCTAGCTCTACTGTGTACAGACAAGTTGATCGCTGACCCATATTGTAGAAACCCTGTTTCCTGGATTCTTGATTTCTCGTTTTGCCGAATCAATAACTTAAAATTCATGAAAATAAGCTTCCTTTCTGAGATTCATGCGAAACTTGGGTTTGAGGAATGGTGTTGAAAGATTTCGGACTTGTGTGTACACGCTAGCCCCCTAGCCAGAGAGCCATTTTCCCACTTTTTTCTGGCCGATCAAAATAAATAAAATTTGTCTTCGCTCTGGGGCAGGCAGTATGATCAGGTACAATCTTGGTAGACAGTCTGTTTTAACTGCCTGCTTTGGTAGATCGAATCATAAATACCTTCGCTAGCTCGATCGAATTTATGGTTCACAAATCCTGCAGAGGCTAGGTGCATCGACGATGGACTAAAAAATCTAAAATCTGAAGTCTCAAATCTCAATTCGGTTAATTTTGTGTCGTTTCTAGGACTGTTGTGACGAGTGCAACCCAATCCACATATGGTACTTCGCACAGAAGGCGGCAATCGCTACTTGCCGCTCTCCGGCAGCAATTGCTGGACAGTAGGGCGGAGCGATGACAATAATTTTGTACTGACAGATCGCTGGATTTCCCGTAATCACGCGATGTTACAGCAAATGGAGACAGGAGAGTTCTACCTGATCGACTTGGGCAGCCGCAATGGTTCCTTTGTCAACGGGCGGCGGGTCAGTATTCCTGTCACTCTCAGAAATGGCGATCGAATTATTTTCGGTCAAACCGAATTGGACTTCTACAACCCAACCGCCGGTCATCGGCACGATCCACCAATACACGAGACAGACTCTGAAGATTTTACGGCGACTTTGACGGTGCGTAGCCTGATTAGCGTCATGGTAATGGACATCCGAGACTTTACAGTTTTGACTAGGCAGCTAGACGAAACCCTCCTCTCGGAAGTCATCGGCAATTGGTTCCGCAAAGCAGGACAGATCATTCGCGAACACGGCAGTTGGGTGGACAAATACATCGGTGATGCCATCATGGCGGTCTGGTTCCACAAAACCAGCGGTGTCAGCAGCGAGGAAATGATGCGGATTTGCCAAGCTTTGAGCGAACTGCACAAGGCAACAGACGAACTCAGCAGCCGTTACCCCCTGCCTTTTCCTTTGCGAGTCGGGGCCGGCATCAATACTGGTTATGCAATGGTGGGAAATTCTGGCAGCAGCGACCGATCGGACTATACCGCCTTGGGAGATACTGTAAACGCAGCATTTCGCCTGGAATCTTGCACCAAGCAACTCGGCAAGGATATCGCTGTGGGAGAAACTACCTACAAATACCTGACGCAATTGGGGGCCCAGGGCGCTTTCGAGCAGCACACCGTTGCTTTAAAGGGTTACGACACTCCCACCGTGACTTACGGCGGTACTTATGCTGATTTGAATGCTTTTCTCAAAACGAAAGGAAAAAGTTCTTGATAGCGAGAAAATTGGGTGCGGGGCAAAAATTAACCCCTTAAAATAGCAGTCCGAGTTTTTCATTTGCAGGGCCTTATATAAACTTGTCTGCGATGCTCAAAAGTCGGCTATTATCATATACTGTCCGCGTTGTCAATACCCCAATGTAAATTTTATAACAGCCCTCTACCTATTGCGGATTTATCTGAAAAACTGCATAAGCAAAATGGTAGTCTCTACATAAATGCTGTGTATGAAATTGGGAGACAAAACTTCATGAAACGATTGGGTCGTCTATTGGCAGTATTGGGCTTAGTGCTGGGCTGCTTTGCATGGGCTGGAGACCAAAGCGCGATCGCGGCATCATTAAGCCGTATCGTCTTGCCATCATCCTCGCTCCTAGCTGTTGAAGCTCCGGCTAGAACCAATCGCGCCGATGAGAAGCTTGCCACAGAATACGGCAAAAAACTTGATTTGAACAACAGCGCCGTCCGGGACTTTCGGGAATTTCGAGGGTTGTATCCCACTTTAGCTCGACTAATTATTAAGAATGCTCCTTACGAAAATGTTGAGGACGTACTCAATATTTCAGACTTGACGGATGCTCAGAAAAAAGTGCTGCAAGCTAACATGGACAAATTCACCGTAACTGATGTTGAATCAGTCTTTATTGAAGGAGACAACCGGTTGAATAATGGTCTCTACGACTAGGTAGCAGCGGGTCTCATTTGAAGGCAGAAGTCATTGGGCAGAAGGCATTCGGCAGAAAGAAAATATTTTTTTTCTATAGGCTGATGACTTCTGCCTTTAATTTCTGAACACTTACTTTCTACCACCATTGGGCAAAAGCCGACCAAAATTCGCTAGATTGAAATAAGCGGGTTCCCAAAATTCCTCTGTAGACTCAATTCTTTAATCTAAAATCTAAAATATCAATACTTCGGACAGTTTTATATCTAATCGAGTGTCCGAAACCCAGACTGGCTATATGGTGGACTATTATTTCAAGGTTTAAGTAAGCGCCCTAAGTTTCCTAAAATGCGTTAAAAATGGCAGGGCTTTCTCTGTAAGCCTTACAGGGCCGTTAAAAAACTGTCCGAAGTATTGAAATATAAGCTCGCTCGACTGACATTAGTTCAAGTCCCCAGATTCATCTGTAGACTCAATTCTAAAATCTAAAATCTAAAATCTAAAATCTAAAATCTAAAATCGACTGGCGGCAGACTTATGACTGACAAATTTGACGTATTGGTAATAGGTGCTGGCGCGGCGGGTTTGTACACAGCACTTTGCCTGCCAGAGCATTTGCACGTGGGCTTGATCAATAAAAATACCCTGCCTGTTTCTGCCAGCGATTGGGCTCAAGGAGGGATTGCCGCGGCGCTCGCCCCTGAAGATTCGGCAGCACTGCACGTTCAGGATACACTGGCTGCAGGAGCCGGTCTTTGCGATTTGGATGCGGTGAAATTTTTAGTTGAGGAAGCTTCGGCCTGCATTGACTCCCTAGTGAAAATGGGCGTTGCATTCGATCGCACCGGCCCCGATTTAGCCCTCACCCTAGAAGCAGCCCACTCACGCCGCCGAGTTCTCCACGCCGCCGACACTACGGGCAAAGCCGTTATCAGTACGCTGACAGCAAAAGTATTAAGCCGCAAAAACATTCAACTCGTATCCCCTGCCTTTGCTTTGAGTCTGTGGCTAGACGAAACCGGGCGCTGCCAGGGGATTAGCTCGATTTGTGGCTCACAAGTCAAGTGGCTGCAGGCCAAAGCCGTGGTGCTGGCGACAGGCGGCGGCGGACAGGTTTTTGCTCAAACGACCAATCCGTCGGTAAGTACCGGGGATGGGGTAGCAATTGCTTGGCGCGCCGGGGCGCTGCTGCGAGACTTAGAATTTGTGCAGTTTCACCCGACGGCGCTGAGCACAGCGGGCGCGCCTCGGTTTCTCATTAGCGAAGCGGTGCGGGGAGAAGGAGCTCATTTGGTTGACAGTAAGGGATATCGCTTTGCTTTTGACTCTCACCCCAGCGGGGAGCTCGCCCCTAGGGATGTTGTCAGCCGCGCAATTTTCCGCCACTTGCAAAAGACGGGGGAACCTCATGTTTGGCTTGATTTGCGCCCGATTGCGGTCGATCGACTGCGCTACAGGTTTCCGAATATTATTCAAGTGTGCGCTGATTGGGGAATTGATATTTTTTCCGAACCGGTGCCGGTGACGCCCGCCGCCCATTACTGGATGGGAGGAATTGTCGCTGACAAGTTTAACCAAACTTCGATTCCGGGTTTGTACGCGGTGGGAGAAACTGCGAGCACGGGGGTACACGGCGCTAATCGGTTGGCGAGCAATTCGCTGCTGGAATGTCTGGTTTTTGGGGCGCAGATGGGACTTTTGCAGCTAGAAGGTGGAACGCCCGAGGCATTCGCCGATCGGTTCGAGGCGGGGGAAATCTTGGAAAAATCGATTTCTGAAAAGGACATTGAGGCGATCGAAAAGTTGCGGGTCGAATTGCCGAATTTGGTGTGGCAGAGTGCGGGAATTTGCCGGGGACAACGCGATTTGGAAAGTGCGATCGTCCAACTTGAGATTTGGCGGCAAGAATTTGCTTCGCTGCCTTTGAGTCAAACGCTTGATAATTTACGGCCCGGACAAATTATTGATTTTTCCCCTGCTGAGGCGGAAAATAGCTCGATTTTGCGAAATTGGGGAGAAGTGGGGAATTTATTGGATATTGGCTATTTAATTGTCAAAAGTGCTGCGTTTCGCACCGAAAGTCGCGGCGGTCATTACCGAGTGGACTATCCCCTCACCGATCCGGATTGGTGCAGCCATACTTTAATTAACCAATCGAATTGGTACAAATCTCCGCGAATAGAAGATTGAAAATTTATTGAAAATTTAGGGTCAGCGCGTTCCCGTACCGTCACTTTCGGGGGTCCCGTTCGGGGGTGGTTCGTATTGTTTTGGGTCATTTGGAAACCTAGAGGTTTGTGCAACTGTCAAAACTCTCGGCGTCGATGGCGTCGGGATCTCGCCCGCGCTACGGGCTTTTGTGAAATTGCTAGTTGAGTTGCTGGCAAGTCGAGCCGCATTTGCGGTGCCGACTATATTCACTTGCACGCAGGCAGCCAGGGTTGCCGTTGTTGTGAGCTGAATCAAAGTACGCATAGTATTCACAGCCTTATTCAAATCACCGCAATAGATCCACGTCTGTACCACCTATTATATCTGTCAATTTCCGTATTTCCACTGATATCTTTACATTTACTTTAATTAACTTTCATAAGTTTACATAAACTTTTTTACATTAACGCTTTTTGGCGATTTGAATTTGGTTTCACATTGTGATTTATTTTAATATTTTGTAACATTTAGATAAGACGGCAAGTTGCTCTCATAAGTTTTATATTTTGCTAAATCTATCTAATGGCAGATGACAGATCTAAGAGTTTTAAGTTGTGTGATTTTAGATTTTAGATTTCACTACTTTGGACATTTTTTTGAACGGTTTCAAAAAGCTTAGAAGCCTTACAGTTTAAGGAGCGAGCTATTTTTTTTAGTTAGCTGCATAGGGGACGCCTGAAATAATATCTACCTTACAGCCCAAGTAGGGTTTGAAGTATAAAAATTACTCAAATTTTGTCTGAAATAATTGAGTTTTTAGATAAAAAATTGAATAATTACAAATGACTTATCAATATCGAACTGGGGACTTTACCTACAGTGGCATTATTTTTTGAAACTGGTCTTAATTAATAAAAGTGATATTGATTTTTCCCGCGTTCTTTAGCACGATACATCGCAACATCGGCATTCTTAACTAACATCTCTGGCTCTTGACCGTCCATGGGATATAAACTAATGCCAATACTTGTAGTTACAGAAACGGTATGTTCTTCTAAAATAAAAGGCTGCATGATGGCGTCGCAAATTTTTTCAGCTACTTTCGCAGCTTCCTCGCGACCTGGAATTGCGGGCAAAATGACTGTGAACTCGTCGCCGCCCAACCGCGAGATTGTATCGCTACCACGCAAGCATTTTTTGAGCCTACTGGCAACTGTTTTTAAGAGTAAATCGCCCACATTGTGTCCGAGATTGTCGTTGATTGACTTAAATCCATCTAAATCTAAAAACAGTAAAGCTACCAATTCTTGAGTGCTGGAGGCTATTTCTAGAGACCGATGCAAGCATTCGTAGAACCTTTGGCGGTTGGGCAAACCGGTAAGGGCATCGTGATAAGCTTGGTGGCTGAGTTCAGCGTTTTTTTGTTCTAGGGCATTTGCCCGGAGTTGGCGCTCGGTAATATCTCTGATTGCTCCGACTAAAAATAGGTTGCCGGCAGCATCTTTATGCAGGGATCTTTTAGTCGCAATCAGATGCGTAATTCCGTGAGCGTCAGTAAAATATTCTTCATTTTCTCGCGGCTGGTGAGTTTGCAATACTAATTCGTCTTGCTGCCAAAATATCTCGGCTTCGGCTTGGGGAAATAATTCGTAATCGGTTCGGCAAGTTAAAATTTCTAAAGGATAGCCAATAAACCGACAATATGCCTGATTCAAAACAACGCAGCGGTGATTTCGATCTTTGACAAAAATCGGGTCGGTAATTGTATCGATTAGTGATTGTAAAAATTCTTTAGACCGTTTTAATTCTTCTTGCAAGTGCGCCAGATAACCCACAACTGCGGCACCAGAACCCAAAAGACTGAGGATGGGAGGAATTAACGGTAGCCACCAACCGGCTAAAAAGACTAAGTATAAAGTGGCACTCAGGCCGAGACAGATACTCGATAAACAATAAGCCGATCGACCAAGCGAGCGCAAATTCCAACTCACATTTGCTCCCGCCCAAGACCAAAGTAAAATCCACAGCAACTCCGCAGCCTCTGGCAAGACATTGATACCCCCGCGCCCGTCGAGAGCCGCACTCAAAATTTGGCTCAAGAAGTGAGCCTGAAGCTCGACTCCCGGTATTTGCTGGGGAGGACCAAACCAACCGGAACTGTAAGCATTTTGGTAAAAGTCTTTGAGGCTGGGGGCATTTGAGCCGATCAAGACAACGCGCGATCGTACAAAATCAGCAGGTACTCTGCCAGAAAGCACATCGCCCATCGATGCAGTGCGAAAACTGCCTCGCGGGCCGCGCAGGTTGGTCAAAATTTGATAGCCACGGCTGTCCGATCGAACGTAAGCACCGTCATTCGGTTGAAAAGGCCGAAAAACCCCCTTGCCTAACTGCAAGTATTTAGGATTGACTCTTGCTCGCTGAGGGGAAATTCCTTCGCTTTTGAGGTAAAGCAAAGCCAGTCTGAGTGCGAAACTTTGATGAGTTTTGCCGTCTCCGGGCCAAGCGTAGAGCAAAGTTCGCCGCACTTTTGAGTCAGCATCGATGACAACGTTGTTGAAACCAATTCGATCGAGCTTGTCAAGTACCGGAGGCGGGCGAACTCCGAAGCGGGTTTCGTCTGGCATCAACTCAATGCCGATTAAGTTGGGAATAGTTTTAAAAGTTTTGAGCAATTCGGCGTTACCCGGTTGAGTTGGCAAATCTCGGTAAACGTCGAGGCCGATCGCCCGCGGCTTGCCAGCGTGCAATTTTTGCAGCAATTGCGCCAAGACAGCATCCGAAATTGGGTAGCCGTATTTTTGCAAGTCAGCTTCCTTAATTTCTACAATGACGATGCGCGAGTCAATGGGCTCGGCCGGCCGCCAGCGCACAAATTGGTCGAAAGCAGCCCATTCCCACACCTGAAAAAATCCGAACCAGCGCATTACAATCACCGTACTAGCAACCGCACTCGCAGTAATCAATACTCGGCGTTCTTGATCGACCCATTTTTTGATACTTTCTAGCATATTTTGGGGATGTGGGCCTCGCCCTGTGAGCATCTAAACTACTACTACCTATAGGTTTTACATCTCCGGGGCGATCTGCTCAGTCGATTTTAGATTTTAGATTTTAGATTATCCAATTTTTTGGTTTTTCGGTGCGGGCGAGTAGATTTTAGATTTTAGATTATCCAATTTTTTGGTTTTTCGGTGCGATCGGGCTGCAACAGGAGAAACCGGGTTTCGCAACCAAAATATGTCATTTCAACAATCATTCTGGAAGCAGAAACCCGGTTTATTGCATTTTTTATGATGTAAAAGTTTTAGGAGTTATTCGGCTATCTACATACTAGAAACCCCGAACTTGTTTTAATATTTTTCGTTCTCACTAATCTTTACTATTTTTTTATTGATTATAGATGCAAGATTTTAGATTGATTTCGCAGCACGAGCCAACGATAAACTAAGTTAAAAACCAGGATATTTCCTGCCCATCAATCTAAAATCTGTCATCTAACATCTCCAACTTTCCTGTCAGTTTTGAAAGTTGCGGGGGCCCGTGTAACCCGATAAATCAGCGAGTTTATCCAAAGATTGTGTCCCCGAATAAAACTGACCATTAATCTCCCAAGTCGGGAAACCTTTAATATTAGCAGCAGCAGCTTCGCAAAGTGCAGTGCGGGAATTTTGGCCTTTGGGATCGCATTCAACATAATCGATTATGGCAGCACCTTCTTTACCAAAAAGCATTTTTTGGTCGTGGCAGTGGGGACACCAGTAAGCGCTGTATTCTTTCGCGCCGATTTGTCGGAGGTGGCGAGCCAAAGCAATTTGTGCCGGGCCGGAGGTTGTAGTGATGGGAGGAGGTGCAATACCGGGGGTAGAGACAGTAGAGACAGGTGCGCTGACGCTGTTGTAGAGTCCCAAGGCACCGATCGAACTCACCATTGCCACCAAAATGCCTGTAAACACCAACTGTCCAATATCTTCCCACTCGCGCCCGACTAGCACCAGCACAAACAGCGACAGCGAAAATAAGGCAGAAGTGATGCAGTAAATGCACAGTTCCTGAATTTCAAAAGCCATCAAATAAATCAAATAGCTACTGAAAATTACCATCGCAGCGGTGATGATAAATAGCGCTTGCCAAGTGTTTTTTTCTAGTTGAGAGTGCAGTCCTTTTTTGGTGTCGGGATTTACAGCTTTGGGAGCCAATGCCAGGATTGCTATGCTCAGGTAAGCCAGACAGCCTAACAAACTTAAAGGCACAGTGCCAAAGACTGTAGCGTAGGGACTGTTGAGAACTTTGTCGCAGCCACTGGTGGGACAAATGACCGAGCCAGTCGTGAATTTAGCGATCGTGAGATAGGCCGTTTCTACGACGCCTATGGCTGCGATCGCTGCCATCACAGTCCTAGACCAGCGATGAATCCAAGGGGTTGAACGTCGGCGAATCATTTTTTGATTTGGTAATTGATAATTGGGACGTTGAAAGAATAAGGAATTTGGGCAACTAGCAAGGTAAGGGTTTTAACGGATTTAACGGATGGATGTTGAGGGAAGAAGTCAGAAGTCAGAGAAAAGAAATCTATCCATGTATCCGTGACTTCCGTGTCGTGAATCAAAGAAATTGGGAATTGGTGATTGATAAGTGTGCTTTTTTCACTGTTAGCTCTTCATTTGCAGCTATTACCGATTACCCATTACCCCTTCCCATTTTACGTTTTACTTGTGACTTTGCCCGGTTCCGGTGTTGGCCCTCTTGAGCCATTAGCATCTCTATTTTCCTGTTCGCGCTCTTTCTGTGACAAGCTGCGGCGGGCGGCTTCTACAAACTGACTGACGCGGATCGGATCGATGGGCTGCTCGATGCGGCCGTTTCGCTTCAGGGAACTCGATACGATTACGCCGTCAGCGGCCTGCATGAGGGTGGAAATGTTTTCCCACGAGGCGCCGCTGCCGATGAAAACAGGAATTCCCGCCGCTGCTGCACTCGCGAGTTCTAAGTCTTCGAGATTGGGAGGGCTACCAGTTGTCCAGCCGGAAAGGATTACGGCGTCGGCTAAAGCGCGCCCGATCGTCTCTTGGACGGCTGTGGTCAAGTTCGGGCTGCCTAGGGGTCGCCCGTGCTTGACTAACACGTCTGCTAATATTTTGACATCGCTGCCCAATTCCCGGCGGTAGCGC
This sequence comes from Microcoleus sp. Pol7_B2, assembly GCF_036701035.1. NCBI lineage: Bacteria > Bacillati > Cyanobacteriota > Cyanophyceae > Oscillatoriales > Microcoleaceae > Microcoleus > Microcoleus sp. Pol7_B2. The sequence goes on from NZ_JAUBQB010000011.1 coordinate 35,631, forward strand.
AGAAGCTGGTGAGCTTGGCCTTCAATTAAGCCTTGGTCTGTAGCCATGATGCCGTTAAGGACGTTGACGCGGATGAATTGAGCTCCTGTGCAGGAGGCGATGGCGATCGCGCTTTGGGCGTCGTTTCGCAGCACGTTAACGCCGATCGGCAGCGTCACGAGATTTGTTAGCCTCTCGACTACCAGAGTCATGGCACTTACCACAGCCGGATCTACGCTGTCTTTGGCAAAAGGAGCGTCGAAAAAGTTCTCGACAATGATACCGTTTGCGCCACCAGAAGCCAGCGCTGTAGCCTCTTGCTCGGCTCTTCCGATAATAGCTTTGAGGTTTCCCCCCCAGCGGGGAGAAGTTGGCAAAGGCTGTAAATGTACGACACCGATTATGGGATTCGGCGTTTTGAATATTTGTTTTAAGTCCACGGATTTTCCTGAAACCACCAAGTTCACTGACGGCTGACGGCGGATTTTGACGGTATATTCTAGAATTCTATATCCACGGGGGCGATTCGGTTGACTTAATCGGGTCGCCAAGTTGCTCAAACCCCGCAGCCATAACAGTTTAGATTTTAGATTTTAGATTTTAGATTTTACATAGGCGACCTACTCACCTCACTTAAAGACGGATACTTGCTTCTAGACAGGAGTCCTCGAAAGCAAAAAAGTTTAGATTTTAGCGAGATATCCCAGATTCATCTGTAGAGTCAATGCTTTAATCTTTAATCTAAAATCGACTGACTACAATCGGGGTTGAAAGCTTGACAGCAGTTGCATTCTTTTTTATACCTTGGTGTCGGCAGGGGTTTATCCTTCTCTATCGAGGTTAAGTGGTGAAACTTGTTCTCATAATTTTGGCTGTCACCGCAGGATTGGGGGCGGCAATCGAAGTGCTGCTGCGGGTGCTGCTGGGTTTTGGTAATCCCTTGATTTATATTGCCGATGCCGAGTGCGGCTATTTGTTGGCGCCCAACCAGAAGGTGCGTCGCTTGGGCAACCGCATTGAGATTAACGAGTATTCGATGCGTAGCCCAGCGATCGCCCCGATACCCCCTCCAGAAACTCTGCGCGTCTTGCTGTTGGGAGATTCTGTCGCCAACGGCGGTTGGTGGACACATCAGACAGATACCATCTCCGAAATTATGGCTCGGAATTTGAGACTGCAAGTACAGAATCTGGCGAGCGCTCCACAATTAGGTTCACAAGTCAACTATTTAAATTTTGAAGTTCTCAACGCCTCAGCCAATTCTTGGGGGCCGAGGAATCAACTTGCTTACGCCAAGCGGTTCGGTGTTTTTGGGGCAAATGCTGTGGTGTTGCTGCTCAATACGGACGATTTTTTTGCATCGGCTCCCTGTCCTCTGGTTGTGGGTCGCGATCGATCTTACCCGGATCACAAACCCCGATCGGCTACGCTAGAGTTATTGAGCCGCTACCTGCTACCTGCCGTGCCGACTCCCCAATTGGCAGCACCCAGAGCCACAAGCGGCGATGTAGTAGGCTGCAACTTAGAAGCTATTCGCCAAATCCAGAAAATAGCTGTATCCGCCAACGTCGAGTTTTTGCTAGCCGTCACGCCCAAGCGAGGCGAACTCGGCGGCCCGGGCCCTCGCGACTGGGAAGTCAAAGCTAGAGCGCGTCTCGCCGAAGTCGTAGAAACAGAGAAAATTACTTACATAGATTTTCTTCCCATTTTCAATTGTGCGGTCGAATTTCCAACTTTGTATCGAGACAGCATTCACCTGAGTCCTCAAGGAAATCAGCTAGTTAGCAAAACCATCAGTCGTCAAATAGTCGCTCTTTTTTGGCATAAATCGTGACTTTACCTAAAGACGGATACTTGCCCACGACTCCGGTTGTCAAGAGCAAAAAAGTTGAAACCTTAGTTCAAGCCCCCAGATTCATCTGCAGAGTCAATCTAAAGCCTAAAATCGTTCGACTGAGCGCAACTCCACGCACGCGCTCGCCGAACTTCTCACGCCGAATTGTCCAATATCAAATCGACTGATATCGAATCCGGTTGCATGGGAACAGTTACCCTCTTCAACGAACAACAAACCCAAACTGTAAAAGCACCCGGAAACGACAGGATTTGTCTCGATTTAGCTAACTTGCAAAGTAGACTCTAGCTCTTTCGGATACCAAGCTTGACCGTCGAGAGCCATTTGCTCTATCACACTCGCAAGCCGCAGAGCTTTGAGAGCTTGTTCTCCTCCGACAGAAGGCTGATTTCCACCCCGCACGCAATTAATAAAATGCTCCAATTCGGCGTGGAGCGGTTCAATATTGCTGGTGTAAACTTTCTCGATCAACCCATCTTGACGGTATAGCACCTGACCGTAATCCGTCACGTAATTGGCGGTTGTTTGTCGGTGAATCAAGATTTCGTTGTTGAGAAAATCTGCCTCTGTCAGAGAATTCTTGCAGTGAGCCACGATTGAACGGAGTTTGCGGTGCGTCACCTTACTGGCAGTCAAGGTGGCGACAATGCCGTTAGCAAAGTTCAACGTCGCTGTCACGTAGTCTAAATAACCTGAATCTGAGGCCCTGCTGCCGCTGGCGGTCAGCTTCACCACTTGGGAATCTGCCAATTCCAAAAGCAAGTCGATGTCGTGGATCATTAAATCCAAAACTACCGATACGTCGTTAGCCCGCTGGGAATAGGGACTCATCCGGTGAGCTTCCAATGCCAGTAACTCTTCAGTTTTCAGCACTTTGCCGAGTTCCTGAAAAGCTGGATTGAACCGCTCGATGTGACCCACTTGTAAAATCCGGTGGGCTTCAGCAGCCGCGTTGACCAAAGATTCGGCTTCGGCAATGCTGGCCGCGATCGGCTTTTCAATTAAAACGTGAACACCCGCTTGGAGACAAGACATCCCCACAGGGTGATGCAGGCGAGTTGGAACGGCGACGCAAACTGCATCTACGTGGGCGAGCAAATCTCGGTAGTCTTCAAAGAAGCGAACCCGGTATTTGCTTGCTACATCTATTCCCCGCTCTACATTTATGTCTGCAACACCCACGAGTTCGATATCTTTTAGCAAGCTCAGAACTCGCGTGTGATGCTGGCCCATATTGCCAACCCCAATCACCCCAATGCGGAGGGGTTCAGGTTGACTTCGCTGGGCGAAAACGTTTGCGTATCCCAATGACATCCTATCTAGCACTCCTGGATTCTCCTCCACCACCACAGGAATCAAGCCCCTTGGCTTCCTTCAGCTACTCACAGCCATCCAGATAGTACCACAGTCAAACTATTTGTGAAGAATTTCTAAGTTCAGTTGCGATTATGGCATCAGGCAATTAAGCAGAAGCTAGTCATACACAAGGGTAAAATACAGGGGTCAAATGTCTGGAAATTGCGTATTGACAAATTTAGTTAAGTATGAATCTAACTCGGGGGCGCTCGTCCGCAGTCAGCAGTCACTTCTGAGAAAATATTCTGGTGGCAAAATTTTGCTCCCGATTCGGAGAAAGAGCTCTGGCTTTCAAAATAGCCGCTACCAAAAACGCATAGGATAAAACTCCCACCAAGGCCAGCAAAAGTACGCTGGCTGCTCCTGACGCATTCCACAAAGCGTGAAGTGCCGAAGCGCTGAAATAACCTACGCCCAAAATAGGCCAGCGCTTCCTGGGTTTGAGGGCGCTCAAACCGATAAAATATCCCAAATAGCCGCTGTAAGCCATGTGTCCGGCGGCGGAACCCAAAATGCGGGGAATTAGCAACTGCAATCCTACTAATTGTCCCGCATCCGCCCCTGCTTGCAGGGTGACATTTTGGATGACATTGGGAACGTACTGCCCCAGAGTTTCTAACAGTGTAAAGCCGACAGCCGAGGCACTTCCTAACAGAATTCCGTCTAAAGGTTCCCAAACGCCGATTCGATCGCGCCACGGATTTTTTAGCCAATTTCCCAGCAACATCGCTCCCAAAACGGGCAGGGCTTTCAGCAATTCTTCCATTAGACCCGCCCCGAAAAACATTCTGTTCAAAAAAGGCAAAAAACTGATTGTTTCGCCTTCGGTTGGCAGGCGGCCGGGCAAAATTTCTCTAAATACGAATATAAATCCAATCAATAAGGGGCTGATCACAATCAGGACTGTAGCTAAAGCCGAACCAAGCAAGACCCACCAAGGCTTGTGTTTGCCGCACAGTTGATAGATAAAGTAGTAAGCCGCACCGGCGAGGTAAGCTGACAGCAGCAAGTTGAATGCTGCGGAATTTCCAACGGCGACAAACATCGACACGACAACAATAACTGTGGCGATACCTGGATATAAGTAAGCTTTTTGGCTTAATTGTTTGCCAGTGGAGGCGATGGGGAATAATTGAGTTAAAGTGAGAGCGTCTTTTTCGCTACCAGCAAAATTGCCCGTTTGTGGTGCTCTTAATCCGGGTTGATTTTGGTAAGAGGTTACGGGAGATTCAAATATAAATTCAGGGCCGTCAAGGCCGAGACTGATGCGATCGCCTGTTTCTAAAGTTTGGCAGCCAGAGAGCTTTTTTCCGTTGATATAAGTTCCGTTAGCGCTGTTGAGGTCGCAAATTTCCCATCTCGTCAAAGTACCCTGAGTTAGGGGACGGATCATGGCGTGGCGACGGGAAACCATGCCGTGACCGATCAACTCTAAAGCTATTTGACAATTGCGATCGCGTCCGATAACCAATTCCCCTTCTTCAGAAAGTTGGTACTTGGATACTGGGGTTCCCAGAGCGTCTTTGGCTGGCACTTGTCGCAGAAATCCGATTTCATTAGTCATGAGTTATGAGTCATTAGTCATTAGTCATTAGTCATTGGTCATGAGCTCGCGAGCTGTTAGCTGATGTTATTTTTGAGCAGTCTTTATTCCACAGTTATTGGTTGTTAGCTGCTGACTAATTACTAATTACTAATTACTAATTACTAATTACTGCTGACTAATGACTAATGACTAAAAACTCTGCTTATAGATTTGCCCTGGCATCCTGAACGGCTGCATAGAAAAATATGCCAGTTAGCGGTACGCTCAGGGCGAGGATGATGCCCGTGACTAAATTGCCAAGTTGAGCTTCTCCCGATGACAGCTCAAAGATGGAGCCGACTGCCGCGATCGCAGTGATGCACGAAAGAGCTAAGAGTAAACCACTTTTCGGAGTTCCTGCCATCATACTGATTTTACTGCCTTGGGGGAAAATTTATGCTTGACTAATGCTTCATTCAGTGCCAGCTTGTTTTCTACTCTGTCTACAAACAGCACTCCGTTGAGGTGATCCATTTCGTGCTGAATTGCCCTCGACAGTAACTCTGTTGCTATCAGGGTTTGTGGGCGGCCGTATTCGTCGCGGTAGGATACTTCAATGACTTCTGGGCGTTTGACTTCTAAATAAACTCCCGGAATGCTCAAACACCCTTCTTGCAAGATGCAGATATCGCCGCTGCTACTTTTGATGGTGGGGTTGATCAAAACAATTGGGGGCGTGGCGGGGTTTTCCGGGTCACAGTCGAGGACAATTACTTGTTTGTGGACTCCGACTTGGGGGGCTGCCAAACCGATACCGTCGGCACTGTACATGGTTTGCAGCATTTCTCGGACTAGCTGCCGAATTTCTGCATCGACGCTTTTGACGCGCTTGGCTGGCTGCCGCAGGACGCGATCGCCTAATGTGTGTATTGTTAGGGGCGGTTTTTCTAACTTTTTCTTTTCAATCAAGACCTGAGCCGTCATAGAACCTCGCGGGATGTTTGGAAACCCCCAACTAAAGCTGTTGGGGAATGAAATTGGAACCAATACTATTATTTTCAATATTAATCTAATTTTAAGTAGCCATGACTGGAAACGCACCAAACCAACGGCCGGTTATTTCTCTGGGGCTTTCGCCTGTTTTAGTGGCAGTAGAGCTTTTAGGTGCGATCGCGATTTTGCTGGCTGTGTTGCTCATCGTCAAGTTTTGGGCGGTTTTGCCCGATCGAATTCCGATACATTTCGGCTTGGGGGGGCTGGCTGATGCTTGGGGCGACAAGGTGACAATTTGGATCATGCCGGCGGTTGCTGCCATTATTTTTGCGGTTTTAACTGCGGTTTCGCGCTATCCCCATACTTTTAATTATCCGGTACGGATTACTTCTGAGAACGCTCGCCGGCAATATCTGTTGGGGCGAGGCCTTTTGGCTTGGCTGAAGGCGGAGATTTGCTGGCTGTTGGCGTTTGTGGTGCGGCAGCAAATTCTGGTCGCTTTGGGCAATGCTCAAAGGTTTAGTGTGGAGTTAGTTTTGGGGATAATTATTTTGATATTTGGGACGGTTGGCGTGTATTTGCTCAAGGCTTATTCTGCTCGCTAAATGTAGCGCCAAAAACTTACATCTACCCAAAGAATAAGTTTATTGATATTAATAAAAATTAACCACCCATGATATTATGTTCTAACTATCAACGAAATAAAATTAGTTGGTAAATTAGTTGGTAAATTAGTTTGTAATGAGGACTAAACTCCTCATATAACTTTGAGGAGTTCAGTCCTCATTACAAACATTTTTGATGGTGGCTAATTGACTGGACATAATAGGAATCACAGCCCAGAGGTTTGTGCTACGGTAAACGCCGATCGACTAACCCATCAGATATGTTTGCTGATTGTTCATCGGCAATACTCGCAACCGTCGATTTTTCAAATCAGGTTCTAAGCCTAGTTCTTCCATGGGAATTACCCCCAGCAAAACAGCAGAAACGCCTTCGGGCAATTCTAAACAATCAAATCTGCCTTCTCTCCCCTCTACAATAATTTGAGCGCCTGCAAAAAATCGACATTTTTTGATACCAGCCGATGTTTCTACATCTCTTTCTCCTACTTGTTTTAAACCGAGTTGGCTAATAATGGGAGCTGGCAAGGAAAGCAGAGTTGCTCCGGTATCGACAACAACGTTATTGAGGGTAACAGAGCGAACTTCCCGAGCAGCAATGAATCCCCGTTCAGCCATAACTAGATCGATGCGATTCGTGACGGCGATTGTTGTAACAACTTGACCCCTTTGTTTTTCTTGCAGATTGGGGAGTACCAGGGTCATAGTACGTTACCTCATTTGAGTGTAATTAGTGGAGATTTCTATTGTAATATTATCTAGAATCCTGCTTAGTTAGTTAAAATCGTTTTATTGACCAGCCACAGTTAGAATTTGTCTCAACGCATGACACCCGAACCAAACTCTTCTCAACCCAATCGCCCTGAATCTAACGTGACTGTAGAAAGTCTGAACGGTGCGAACCCTAATGTGCCACCAGAATCAGGGATAATCGTCGCTACTGCTGAACCCGAAAAACCGGTGCCACCGCCTCCAACTCGCAAGGTTTTTTTGCCGCAGCAGCCGGAACAAACGACTACTGAGAAGTCGGGGTCCGTGCTGACGCTGGGGTTGATCGCAGCGATGATTTTTGGGCTGGCCAATGACAACATTTGGCTGGGCTTAATTGGCGCCGTGGGTGCCATCAGCATATCGCTGCGGCTGATGTGGCCGAGTTGGGGCAAAATCTGGGCGCAGGTAATTCCGCCGACTTGGCGCACTCTGATCGTCGCCTGCTTCGGGCTTTTAGCTGGGATTGTTGGCTTGCTGATGCTCAGCGGTAGTAATACTGAACCGGGAAGCCGCAACATCCAAATCAACTGGGACGCCATCGGCGCTCTCGGCGAGTTGATCGGCGCTTTGGGCCAAATTTTGATCGCTATTTTGGGCGTTTACGTGGCTTGGCGGCAGTACGTGATCTCGAAAGATTTGACGATTCAGCAAAATCGAATTACGCAGCAGCAAACAATCGATGCTTATTTTCAAGGGGTTTCCGACTTAGCCCTTGACGAACAAGGGTTTTTGGAAGACTGGCCGCAGGAAAGGGCGATCGCAGAAGGCCGCACCGCTGCGATTATGAGCAGTGTAGATGCTGAAGGTAAAGCTAAAATTCTGCGGTTTTTGTCGCAGTCGAGATTGGTTACTCCTCTGAAGCGCGATCGGCTTTTAGGCCGCCCCATCCTTGACGGCGACGGCGGCTACGCTGAAGACAGAGATCACGGTATCCGCGTTATCGATCTCAATGTCATGTTAGCGGGTGCTGACCTGGCTGGCACCGATTTGCGCTGGACCGATTTGAGCGAAGCCAACCTCGTCCGCGCCAATCTCAGCAAGTGCGATTTAGTGAAAGCCAACCTCTCGCGCGCTGTCTTGTACGACGCCAATCTCGCTCGCGCCGACATGAGAGCCGCCGCATTATTCTACGGCTCGGCACAAACTGCATCCCCCCGCAGCCGTACCGAATTTCCCAACTATCAAACGGGTGAACATACCGGCGCTGTGGTGGAACGTGTTGATTTCACCGGTGTCAAGCGGCTGTCGGAGGAGCAACGCTATTACTGCTGCGCTTGGTGCGGCTCGAAGTCGAGAGAGACTATTCCCGGCGGCTGCGAAGGGATTCCCAATAAACTCGGACGTTAAAATTAGCAGTACCGCTGTACTTAGGTATATATTTGGCGATCGCTTGGCAGCGGACTATACTTTAATTTTAAATCTACAGTCTTGCGCTGTTTTAGCCCTGACAAATAAGGATTTAAGGCTAGAAGTAATTCCGCGCCTGGAGCGCTCCAAAAGCCTGGAAGGGTTAATTTTTGTTGCTGCTAGGTGCTTTTTTATGGGACGATAAATGGCACCTAGAAAGCACTAATTTAGGTAACAGCTCTGCAGATGATGGGCAGCAGCATTCTATGGCTTTTTAGCCGCTGTTACTTTTGCTAATGCGCGGCTTCACAACTCTGGGAATGCAAATGGAAGTAGCAGGGCTAATAATTAATATTTGGGAGTTTTTTAGTGTATTAGTGGCAGATTTAAGCTATTAGTAAAGTTGCCATAATTTAGGGCAGTTGCTATTTGTTGTATTTGTAAAATAGGCTGAGCATTACAGTCGGATATTTCGGTTTTGGATCTTTAACGCTACTCATAAATTCCGTTGATAGGCAATCATTTCACCCCTAAGCTTACGGTATTGTCGAGCTTTCAATAGCACTCGGTTTAGTGTTGATTGATCCGCCTTGTTGGGGATATGGTGTTATGAAATTATTTGCTACATTTCTGCTGTACATGGCTGTGAAATTTGCTGTGAGGGTGTAGGTAGCTTAAGACACTTCTCCATATCTTTTGCATAAACTTAATTTACTCTATTTCCCAAGCTGCCTGAAAAAAGTCTCTTTCGCATAGCATAGCGTAGCGATAGGTTGCTTCTACCTCTGGCCCAGCCTCTGCGTAGCGATCGACCAAACTTTCCAGCCGTTTTGCTAAAATCTCAAAATCCGAGCTGTTATAGGTGGAAATCCAGTCGCTAAAGGCGTGTTCCGGTATATTAGGTTTAGCTAGTTGCTGTCCCAAAAAAGCATACAACCGCAAGCAAGGAGTCATGGTGGCTACTGTCAAACCTACACTACTCCCCCAGGCTGTCGCTAATAAAAAATCTGTGTAGCGGCGGGTAGCGATTCCCGGTTTTGCCTCTTGCAAGTTTACCCCCCATTTGGCTGCATATCCTTGATGCAAACGAAGTTCTTCTAAAACGCCGCTACCGAGATTGTGGAGGATTTCAAACCCCTCCCAGTCGGGTGCTTTTGCCGCAGCGATACTGTAAGCGCGAGCGAAGGCTCCCAGAAAAAATGCGTCTTGTGCAACGTAATATGCAAAACTATTTTGGGGGAGGCTGCCGTCAGCAATGCCTCTGACAAAGGGATGTTGCAGACAAGCTTCGCTTAAGTCTTGATTTGCTTGCCAAAGATAATTGGAATTTGTCATGCCATTTTGAATCGATGGGTTATGATTGTAATTTTTATAGTCTGACTAAACATCTATAATAACAGATGTTTTTGCTTGGCGTGTGTCAGTCTTATGGTATCTTTTATTTTTCGTATTTAAGAAAATAGATAAGTTTTGGTATGCGGCTATGTTGTGGGCTGCTGTTGTCTGCCTAAAAGAGCGAAATTACGTGCCGAACCTCTCTCGTGAAGCAGCCAGGGTGTTTGGGGAAAAATAAACTTTTGATTGAACGGTTGAAAAGCCGATTTTTAAATAGAAACTGCAATGAACGATACACCTAAGTATTCCTTGGTAATACCTATCTATAACGAAGAAGAAAATCTCGCTGAACTTTATCGGCGAATTAGTGCCGTGATGGAGCGAATGGACGGCGCAGTAGAATTAATTTTAATCAATGATGGCAGCCGCGATCGCTCTCTCGAACTTTTGCGAGAATTGCACGAAAAAGACTCGCGAATTTGTTACCTCAGTTTTGCCCGCAATTTCGGTCATCAAATAGCTGTAACTGCTGGTTTAAACTTTTCTAGAGGTCAAGTTGTAGTCATCATGGACGGCGATTTGCAAGACCCGCCAGAGCTAATTATAGAGATGGTAGAACAATGGCAGCAGGGCTATCAAGTTGTTTATGCTCAGCGCACTCACCGCCGTCAAGAAGGTTGGTTTAAGCGGTTGCCTGCTTATATGTATTATCGCATTTTGCGCCATCTTGCTGATGTTGATATTCCGATAGATACCGGAGATTTTTGTTTGATGGATAGGTGCGTGGTGGATGTGCTAAATGCGATGCCTGAACGCAACCGCTACATTCGGGGACTGCGCGCTTGGATTGGTTTTAAACAAACGGCGGTTAAGTTTGAACGCGATCCGCGTTTTGCTGGGGAGGTCAAGTATACATTCAGAAAATCTTTGAGTTTGGCGATGAATGGTTTAGTATCTTTTTCAAAAGTTCCCCTCCGACTTTCGATTTATATGGGATTATTTGCGGCATTTGTATCTGTGTTAATGGCTTTTTTGATTTTGTATTGGCGGATTTTTTATCCAAGTTCGGCCTTAACGGGTTTGACAATTGTGATGATGGCGGTTTTCTTTTTGGGTGCGGTGCAGTTGGTTAGTATTGGGATTTTGGGCCAGTATATAGGGCGTATTTACGAGGAGGTGAAGGGCCGGCCGCTTTATACTTTGGCAGAAGTGGCTGGTTTTAGCGATCGACACCGATCGCCAAAATAATTTTAGCAAACAACTGTTAACTCATCGTGCCTCAATTATCGAATTTATGAGATAATTTAAGATCGTAAAATCTTCTCAAGACTGATGTTTAAACTTTACGAGTATTCCCCCTCGGGCAATTGCTATAAAGTTCGCTTGCTTTTAACTCAACTTAATATTCCCTTCGATCGCACAGAAATTAATATTCTCGAAGGAAAAAGCCGCACACCTGAATTTTTGGTCAAAAATCCCAATGGCCGCATTCCGGTGTTAGAAATCGCACCGGGTAAATTTCTGTTTGAATCGAATGCGATTATGTTTTACTTGAGCGAAGAAACTGAGTTTTTCCCCACGGATAAATTTGAACGGGCTCAAGTCATGCAGTGGTTGTTTTTTGAACAGTACAGCCACGAACCTTTTATTGCTACTTCTCGTTTTTGGTATATGACAGGGAAAGCACAAGAATATCAGGAAGCACTTCAACAAAAACAAGCACCGGGTTATGCTGCTTTGGGGGTGATGGAACAGCATTTAGCAGAAAATGAGTTTTTTGCGGGCGATCGCTATACAATTGCTGACATCGGTTTATTTGCTTATACTCACGTTGCTGACGAAGGCGGATTTGATTTAACCAGATTTCCAGCAATTCAAACTTGGATCGATCGCGTAAAAAGTCAACCTCGATATATAAAAATTACACAATGAAATTAAATTGAGGCTAATTGCATCAAAGCTCGAAATCGTTCATCATCTCGGATACTGTCAAAATCGGGGTTGTGTTTTGCTTCGTTTCGGCTAAAACGAGGTGAAATATCAATCGCTTTCTCTAGATTATCGATAGCCTGTCCAATCTCACCTTGTAGTGCGTAGCAGCAGGCTTTACCGTAATAGCCACTCTCATGCTTAGGATTTTGCTTAATAGCTTGTTCACACTCAGCAAGGGCTTCGGTGTATCGACCAGCCCTTGCCAAAATAATGCCACGATTAGCCCTGAGTATCACTTCTTGAGGGTTTAAGCTAATTGCTTCATCAATGGCTGTAATAGCTTTCTCAAAATTTTTGAGAAGACTTAATGCTAGTGCTTGAGTGTTCAGTGCTTGAAGATTCTTAGAATCAATTTTAAAAGCTCGATCGCCAGCAGTAAGGGCTTCCTCATATCGCTCTAGATGAAGGAGAGCAGTCCCTCGATTTGCCCAAGCAGTAACAGATTTAGGATCGAGGTCAATCACTGTTTTATAACTTTCCAGTGCTTCCTCATATCTCTCTAGATTTCTGAGCGTATTCCCTCGATTTACCCAAGCCTCAACAGATGTACGATCGAGGCCGAGCGCTTTTTGATAACTTTCTAGCGCTTCCTCATATCGCTCTAAATTATGGAGTAAGCCGCCTCGATTTACCCAAGCATCAACATATTCAGGATCGAGGTCAATCGCTTTTTCCAAACTTTCCAGCGCTTCCTCATATCTCTCTAGATTGCCTAGTACAACCCCTCTCTTTCTCCAAGCCTCAACAGATTCAGGATCGAGGTCAGTCGCTTTTTCAAAACTTTCCAGCGCTTCCTCATATCGCTCTAGATTGCCTAGAGCAACACCCTGCCCAACAAAAAAGGATGCATTACCTTGGTCTAACTCCAGTGCTTTCTGATAGCAATCCAGTGCATCCTTGTAACGTTCTGCACTTTCCAGTAAGTCACCAAGCATTGAAAAAAGAGTATGCTTCAGTTTCGGATCGCAGTGAGTTAATTTTTCACACTGGCTTTTCCCTTGCAACAGTGAATCAGTTATTTCTCTGAATGTATTGCAACGTAAAGACTTATAGATCAGTCCTGCACACTTGCCTAGACTATCCTTGAGATCGCCAACATAGCCCAACAGGGATTGAATAGATACTTCAATTTGTTTGGAAAATTCCTCAATTGCTTGTTCTGAAGGAGTATTCTCACCTTTAAATTTAATCTTGTACTTTGTTGGGTGTATATGTAGAAACTTCCAGCCAAAGCTGAGAGCTCTTCCCGAATCTTTAAAAAATTTGTCTGTCGCTTTGGGAAGCAGATTCTGGTTCTCTTCACTTATCTCTGCACAAATAAAAGCAAAGGGAGCCATAAATACATCTGGTTCTTTCAGATACACTGCGGTAAAGACCTGTTCAATATATTTTTGGAGTCCTTCCTTTCCATTGCCAAAAAGATTGTAATAGAGACACTCTGCTATCAGTTCTCGCCACTTTTTATCCTCATACTGATCGGGTAAAAACATTTCAGTAGTAACAAGTTCATCGGCTTGTTGCTGGAAGTAATCGGCTAGTAAAGCATGAGTTTTGCGAAACTGGTTTTGAGGCTCCAGAGAACAAGATTTGCGAAAGACATCCCGCGCCACATCATCTAAGCGGTAGTGCCCTTTGGTAAACTCAACAAAATCTAAGTCTTTCAACCATTCAAAGTAAGCCTCTGCATTATCCGCATCTTGTTGTAAGCCTAATTCAACGCTTCCAAGCAAATATTGAATCATCGCCCGATCGAACCATCGACAACAAGCTACCACATACAAAACTTTCCGATGCCGGGACTCTATCCCCTGCAAAAGTAATTTAGCGATCTCTTGGTTACCTTGGGAAAAATCAGGTTTTTGACCTTGCTCTTGTTGCTTCCGTACCCAATCTAGATAATAGGGTAATCCCTGTGTTGCTTTGTAGATTTTGGCGCGTATACCGCCATTTTCAATGCCAATTTGCTTGAGATATTCCTCTGTATCCTTCCTGCTAAACTTCTTAAGTGGCACCTCAAGGATCAACTTCCGATCCTGGTTGAGCTTGCGCCAACCCTCATCTGCTTGCAGCGATCGCCGCCCTACAACCACGAGCCTTACTGGTGCACAAGACAACGCAGTATCTTCCACCAAATACTGCCACAGCCATTGATTCAGGTAAGACTGTGCTTTTTCATAGGTATCCAAAATCAGCACGAGCGATCGTCCTCTGCTTTGGGCAAATTGCATCAGACTTTCAGCAAATGCCTGCGTCAGTTTGGAAACTGGCTGTAACATCAGAGCCTGTAGCTCAGGCTGGTCTTTGGTCGCAGGGTGATTCCGCACTCGCTGCTCGATCGATTCTTGCAAGCTGTCTGCATCCTCTCCAATCGCCGCTAATGCAGAAAAACCTACCCCTGAAACATTAAAGGATGTCGGCTTACTTGAGGTGGAGGTCAAACCTATTAGGTTTAGCCAGATGAAGCGTTGAAACCAGCTTGTAATCTTCTTTGCTTCTTCGCTGCTAGTTGTTTTACCATCAATTGACTCATGACTCAACTTGTATAGAGTTGACTCAAACTGCTCCTCCTTTTGTTTGAATGAATCGGCGATCGTTTCACATCCAAAACGCTCAACAGCCTGCTCATGTAGCTTTCGCATCAATTTTAGAGGAGTTTCGATATCGGGCGTTTTCGCAAAACAAATCTCCAGAAAATCAACTTCGCCTGCATGGGCATCCTTTAACCGCCCCAGTAACGTTGTTTTACCAACTCCGCCAGTTCCCCAAATATTGAATAGCAAGGGTTGTCCCTCAGATTCGTTGAGTGCTAAGGCAAAGCGTTCTAACAGCCTTTTCGCCTCATCTCGTTCTATGTAATGTCTATCTGGCACTCGCGATCGCATCGGAGATTGACGATTAATCTCGGACTGAGCCGACTGCTGACTCTGTTTCTTTGCTAATTGTGCCGCTTTTAATTGTGCCTTTAGTCGAGCAACTTCTTCTCGCTTTTCATCCAGTTGAATCTTCAGGTGTACTGGAATCGTCGAACTGGTGTAGTGTGCCGCTTGTACTTCCATCAATGCAAGCGCTTTTTGATGAGCAATTAGTATTTTTTCCAGATCGGCGCAATCATCCATTGACTTCCCCATCTCTCAATCTTGCTTCCAATTCTGCCACCTCTCGCCGTTTTTCCTCTAGGTCAATCCGCAGATGACCAGGCATTTGCAGCTTCCCAAAGCCAGCAGCCTGTTCTTCTAGAATAGCCAGCGATCGCTTCGCCATTGCCAAGGCAGGGGTCATCACTTCTTGATGTGTCATCACCCTAGGCAACTCTGGACTCTGGGTTTGGCTGGGCAGTCCCTTGCCACCGCGCAACATAGCCACTGGGAAATCCTCCGTCGCTGCATCAAAAAACGGGATTTGTTCTGCGTGACAGAGGTTACGGGCACTCTGTGGAACTGTTTTTCCCAAGTGAGTCATGACGTTGGAAATTCTGACGAGGCGATCGCCCGGTTGATTTGCCGCTCCCTTCAGCGCCTCAATCAGATGATAGGTATAGAGACTGAGGATGGCATCTGGACGCACCCAAGAACTTTGATTTCCTCGTGATGAGGTGAACACCGCCCGGCCTTCCCCCTGCTTCAGGGCATCAATCACCCCTTTCGGCAACGCTGTAGGCAAAAAGTCTGCTGGCAGATTATTCTTAGCGGTAGCCATCCCCTCCGCATGACAACTATCAATGATGACCCAGAGACGTTTAGCCTCGATCTTGCGTAACTTCTCACTCAAGGTTTCGGCTGAAAGGGCTGTTTGTGGAATGGCTTGCCCATCAAAATCATGTTGGAGTAAGTAGTAAGCATTACTGGCGAGGTCAAACATACCATGCCCAGAATAGTAAATGACGATCGTGGCATCTGGGTCTGCATCTGCAGATCCTTTTAACCAGTCCAGATCATCCAAAATGGCACTGCGAGTCGCACCCTGGTTCTGTAACAACCGGACATGATCGGGCGTATTGGGATATGCACAAAAATTTGCGTCAGTGAGCAAATCTTTGAGCGCTTGAGCATCCTTGGCTGTTTCTGGAAGCGATCCCCTGGGGTCAGCAGTATTACCAACACCAATCAACAGCGCGTAACCGTGGGTAAATAGATCGGACATCTAAAAAAAACTCCAGCAGAAAACAACAATCCCTCAACCTGTATTAATAATATATAGTTCCTAAACCAGGATAAACTAAAAAACACAATCAAGCTACTTCCCAAATAAATACTAGACTAAGCTGTTAGTTTTAGTGCTTACTCGTTATCGCTACCTTTCTTCCAGTTTCGCTCGATAGCGGGCAGCATTGGCAACTTTCAAATTGTACAAACTACTGGTCTTATTCACGTATGTATGCGTATAGATTGACAAATACTTCACCATCGTGTCGGTATATTTTACAAGCCATTTTCGGTGCTTTTTTACTTTAAAACAGCGCCTATTTATTCCGAAATTAATTAACAAAAATCATGAGTAAAAACCAGCCTTTTTTCGGTTCCGTAGATGGTAAAAATCTTTTAATACTGCCAATAAGTCTCTCCTTTTCCATAAACAGCTTCAGCGACAAAGCCATTGGCAAAGCGCAACTGTGCGTTGCACAAACAAGCTTTGTAGAAATCCGGCTGAGTGTCCAAAAATATGGCATCTGGCGCCTCTTGAAGGAAAATCTATAGCACTGCAGCAAAAATTAGAATCAAGATAATCAGACTCTTGAACTGATTAAGCAACAGTATCAATGCGCTCGATTTACAGCACTTTCCGATGCTATGAGGTACAATTAAGAATTACGGCTTTATGGGCGTAGTTGGATTTAGCTTGACACTACCGGCAACCAGAGCCGCTGCGATGGATTTAGACCGGGTTTTTGTAGGTTTAGGACGCGGAGTTTGCTACTGTGACGTAAATCGAAGAATATCCAGCGCCAATGCTCTACCCATCCCGGCAAAACCTGCGAGATCACAACGGAAATTCCTGGCAGGCGATCGCCTTTAAGCGTATTCATCCCGGTGGTAGTGCGATTGTCTCGACTTTTGGGAGTTTATTGATCGATTGAGTGCTTCAGATGATAACTTTGCCTCCATCGAAGCCGCCGTAGAAGAAGGACGCACCGTTTATGGCAACCTGTTGAAAACCATTGGGTTTATCCTACCCGTCAACGGTGGAGAGGCGATGACCATAGTGGTGGGAATCTTGGCTGGTATCACCTTGCCAATTTTGCCCGTGCAGATTCTCTGGGTGAATATGGTGAGTTCCGTCGCCCTTAGTGCCACTCTAGCTTTTGAGCCCTTATCGGCTGACACTATGCGCGGTTTGCTCCTCTTGCATAATGTGATAGCGATCGTCACTCTAATTGGCGCGGCTGGCATTAATGCGTTTGAGTGCGAGTTTCCTAATGGTAGTGCTGGCATTAATGACTATGGCACTGCGCTGTGGTTGACGGGAATGTTGATGAGCACGATCGGCTCTGATTACTTTCCGAAAACAGCCCAAGGGCGGGTGCTTTGTTTTTTGCTGGCGTTGTGTGCGATCGCGCTAGGCGGTTATTTTACAGCAACCCTGGCTACATTTTTTGTGAGCCAGGAGGCCGAGAGCGATCGAGCAGAAATAGCGGCTACACAATCTATTCAAGCTTTGGAAACAGAAATTACTGAACTGCCAACAGAGGTTCAAGCCTGCTTCACTAAAAGGTTTAGACCTGTGAATTGCTAACCTTAGAGTTGAGCATGAGGTCGATCGTTCTCGATGCTATAGTAGACAAACGATTATGTCTGTCCAATTATAGATAATATTCTAATCTCAACTCTGCCAAGCGACAGAGGATATTTAAATTCTTTACTTTTACTATAAAATTACCGTCTAACCACTCAACGCAAAAATATTTAGAACGCTGGAAAAAATCAACCGAATCAATTTATGATTGGAAATCAAAAATCCCCACTTTATCAAGCCTAAGTCAAATTGTTTAACTGTTCAATAGTGCGGACAGTTTTTCTAGGCACAAAGGCGGATTTTCTCAATACTTTGAAGCCCAGCAGATAATTAAATCAATGTCATCTCCACTCCTGACTTGCCTTTAATTTGACTTTTTTACGATCCTTGCCCTCTAAAGCTTGTAGTATCGTTACCAAAAATGCCCGCAGTATTGAATGTTAACCTGGTTCTATTTATTACATTGACACGAGAAACTCATGGAAAACACATTGTTCGATCGCACATTCCGCGACAGCGAAGGCCAAATTGTTATAGCTCAGACCCCAAATCTACCACTGAGTGTCGGGATTGTAGCTAGTTTATTAACGCTCATTGTTACAACAGGTAAAATTAATTTAGGGTTGGAGCTAGTAGCTTTTGGCTCTTTGTTTACTTGGGCTTGGGAAGAATTATTTCAAGGAGTTAATTACTTTCGTAGAGCATTAGGTTTGATTGTGCTTGTCGGTCTGATTGTAGGGAAACTTCAATAATTAGGTAAGCATAAATCAAATCAATAAAGTATAGCAAAACCTTGAATCAGGCGGATGAGGAACGGTGGAGAGGTTGACCGGCTGTCATGGACAATCCAAAAATTAACACCAATAGGATGTGGGAACACCTGAAAAATCCTCCACTCATTCGCTACCTGCTACGATGGACGCTTGGCTGGGCGATCGTGCAGGTGTTGGCATATTTTGAAACGGTTCTGATTGTTTCTATTTTTGCAGCCATTCTCGCCTTTGTGCTTAACTCTCCAGTCAAATTTGTATCTCGTTTCATCCCTCGTTGGGTACCGCTTGTGCTGGTGTTTTTACTTGCCTTGTTGATTCTAGGTGGGTTAATGGCAACGTTAGGATTAGCTATCATTTCCCAAGCACAGCATTTATTGGAACAGGCTCCTCAATTTTTAGAGTGGGCGATCGCACTGTTGGAAACACTCCAATCGTTTCTGCAAAAGCGCATTACGGTCGATTTCAGCACCTTTGAGACACAACTGCGCGAATAACCCCTCGGCATCATGGGCATGGGTTTTTCCACACAGCAAAATGTGTTATTCAACTTGCTAGATGTGATTGTGATTGCGGTGGTTCGCTTCTTTATGCTGCTAGATGGTAGACGACTAGGGAATCTGATCGTGAGACTCTTTCCATCCGGATTACGCGATGATTTGACCAGGGCAATTCAAAATAATTTTCTTGGTTTCTTTGGTGTCGGGTGCTGTTATCAATCTTCTTCGGCATCTCTACCTTTGTGCTGTTTATTTTGCCTAATATTCCCTATGCACTGGTCATGGCAGCAGTCGCAGGCGCATTTTACATGATTCCCGGTATTGGCTGGCGCAACGATTGGGATTAGCCTCATCTGCCTGATTATTCTGCCTCAAGGAATTCTGCTCAGCTTGAAAGTTTTAGTGGTTTGCATTGTCTTACAGCAGGTTGAAAAAAACTTACTCAGGCCCCGTATTATGCAAGACTCCATTAATATAAATCCAGTCATTATGTTCTTTGCGCTATTATAGCAATCCTAAATGAGTCGTAAATTTTTTACCCCACCCCAACCCTCCCCTTACCAAGGGGAGGGAGTAAGAATTCACAAATGATTTAGGATTGCTATAGTGGGGGCGCCAGTCGCTGGATTGGTCAGAGTTTTTCTGTCGCTCCCGATCGCAGGCGTAATAATCAGCCTCCTGGATATTGATGAAATACCTGGGGAAAAGACAGAATAACCTTCTGGTTGATGTTGAAGCTAGTTGTGGTGAGGTTTCGATTACAACATTTTTTGTTCAATCTCTAGGAGAGAAATTATGAAAGGTTTAAAGGGAAAAAACGCACTCATTACTGGAGCGAGTTCAGGCATTGGGCAGGCGATCGCCATTCGTCTCGCTCAAGAAGGTTGCAACATTGCCGTTAACTATCGCAAAAGCTTAGAAGAGGCAGAAGATACTGAAGAAATAGCTCTGCAAAAAGCCTGTGGACAAGCATCGGAATGCGGGGTTGAAACGCTATTAGTTCAGGGAGATGTCTCCAAAGAAGACGACATCCTTCGTATGGTGAATACTGTCATTGATAAATTTGGTAGTCTGGATATCCTGATTAATAATGCTGGGATTCAAACAGAAAGCGCATCCCATGAAGTCCCAACCGATGAATTCGATCGCATAATTGCCGTCAATTTGCGAGGTGCATATCTCTGTGCGCGGGAAACCATTAAGCATCTGTTAGAGCAGCAGCGCTCTGGGGTGATTATCAATATTTCGAGTGTGCATGAAATCATTCCCCGCCCGATGTATATCAGCTATTCCATCAGCAAAGGTGGCATGGGAAATCTGACTAAAACCCTAGCGTTGGAATACGCCAACCGAGGCATCCGTGTCAATGCTATTGCGCCCGGTGCGACGATTACACCGATTAATGAAAGCTGGACTGACAATCCAGAACAAAAGGCAGTGGTCGAAAGCCATATCCCAATGGGACGGGCAGGCACATCGGAGGAAATGGCTGCAGCAACGGCATTTCTGGCATCAGATGAAGCGGCTTACATTACTGGACAAACGCTCTATATTGATGGTGGATTGACCCTCTATGCTGACTTTCGCGAAGCTTGGTCTGCCTAAATTAACTGGGAGAAACTATGGGGAGGAAATAGGCTATCGCTGTCATTTTACCTAAAAAAGGATTTGTTTGGGCGATCGCTTTTTTTACTTACCGGACACTAGACTAAACCGCACTAAGGTGTCATGCAGATACAGCCGTTCCCGCTGTTATGAGGTACAATAGCAACAGCTAACTTTCCCAATTGTTTAAAGGTTGAGGATTTATTAAATTGAGGGCAACTGCTATTATTCTCTCAATCATAGATGCGTTAGTTGGATCGAATCTCCGCAAAAAAGATTTGAGTTGTGACCACCAGAGTTCAATAGGGTTAAAATAGGCGAGAGTAAGCAGATAAACAAATAACACTCGCGCCTAAAGATTCAATCATTGGTACAATTGATGCTAGTTTATGACCGGGTAAATTCTGCATCACTACTACTGCTCCGGCCCATAATTCAGGACACACAAATTTCTCAATAAATACCGCAAATGCTGCTCCATCCATTGAATCATTCATTGTCATTACTGCCCGCACTTGGTTGATACTAATTGCACCTATAGCTGTAATCTTTGCGCCTCGATTAAATGGTTTTAATAAGGATACTCTTGTCCCCGGTTGCGAACCGGCATGAGTTCTGGCGAAACGAGCGTAGAATCCCAGTTTCATCCAAAAAGACCAGGTTTTCTGGCTCAATATGTTTGATCATTTCCCAATATTCTACTCTTAATTTTTGGACTCTTTCTGTTCTGACTTGGCTACTATACCCTGTTTTTTTTTAGGATTTAATCCTAACTTCTGCAAATACCGACACATGGCCGTTCTGCTCACCCAATTTCCAGTCTGATGAGCAAATAATTCACACAACTCTACCCGAGTGGCATCTGGATGCTTTGCCACCAGTGATTTGACGAATGGTTCGGCATTTCTCACATGACTCAATTGCGGTTTTCCTCTCTGTTTCGGCTGTAAATTACCCTCGGTTTTTTGAAGATTCACCAGTTTTTGGACTCAACTTTTACTGACCCCAAATCTAGTAGCTACTTTCCTCGCTTGACATCTTTTCTGCCAAATGAGCCTTCACTATTTTTTGCCGGAGAGCGAGAGAATACGCTTTCATTAGGTTTGACTACAACAATGATATTTTATGGTACCTCATAACAGCGGAAACCGCTGTAGCTTGATTCCCAATTAAATATCAATATTACCTAACAGTAAATACATATCAAAAAGATTATTTTTTGATATTTTTTTAGGGTCACCATTTATTCTCAGTAACCCAGATTTATGGACAAACAAAATTAATGTTATTACTCACTTTTAGACTTTTTATTTACATCGAGATCAGGTAATATCGATCGGCCGATTGCGGATTTGCTGAGCAGCACTTTTAGCTGAGTTGTCCCAATATCTTATATCAATTCCGGTTGCACCGGAATTATTGTTGACTGTTGACTGTTGACTGTTAACGGGCGGGTCGAAAAACTGAATGATAGTTGAGTATTGACTGTTGATTCGATTTTACGCCCGACGATGCTAGCGAAGTTGAGATTATGAGTTATATCTCACATCTTGCACCATCCTCAAGAACACGCTTTCGGGCCTGTTCCACAAAGAAGGAATTTTATTGTGGAACAAGCTCTATCGCCTGTTCCTAAATAGGTAATTGATAAGGGTGCAACATCTCAGTTATATTAGATTTTCCCCCCAATTCAATAACCTTATGTTCGCGAGTTTTTTACGAATTTATAAGTGCGATCGTTTGCCTAGTTTCGCTCGCTCGCCTCGCAGCATCTGCAACTTTTAATGCGTACAAACTACTGGTATTTTTGACGTACAAAGGCGTACCGTTTAATAAAACTTCTAACACCATATCGGTGTCTTTGGCAAACAAACCGCGCCGCGTTCCTACTTGGATGGTGCGCCGATTTTCTCCCTGAATTAATTGACCGGATTCGGGAGTAAAAACCAGCGTTCCTGCTTCTCCGTAGATGGTGAAAATGTTTTCGGACTGCCAAAAAGTCTCTCCTTTTCCATAAACAGCTTCAGCGACAAGGCCATTGGCAAAGCGCAACTGTGCGTTGCACAAACAAGCTTTGTAGAAATCCGGCTGACTGTCCCAAAATTGAGCTTGACAGTTAACGCTTACCACTTCCCCGAATAAATCGGTAAATCGGTGCAGTCGCGAAATTGCACCAACTAACGGAAAGCCAAAGAGGGAATGTTGATAAGTCCACCGCTGCGGCGCTGGATGTTGAGGAGTAATAGTAATGTAGCGGGCGTAAAAAACTTTACCGACTAATGGCAAAGATTCTTTGATTGCTTGGTGCAAACCGCCTAACAGTTCGATGTGTTCGATGTGGAGGAGTTTTTGCTTTTGGGTGGCAAGTTCGATCGCTCTTTCTGCTTCAGATACGTCTAAAGATAGAGGATATTCCACCACAACGTGCTTGTCATTTTCTAGCGCGGCCTGGACGATCGCCCCGTGATCCCGGTTCACCGTACAGACAATCACCAAATCTAAATCGTCTCTTTCTACCAGCTTGCGCCAGGAAACCGCAGCTTCTGCCCCGAACCCTTGACAAAATGCTGCGGTTTTCTCCGGGCTGTGGCCAGCAACCGCCACTAAGTTCGATCGCCCATCAGCTTGAATTGTCTCGGCCCTCAACTTAGCGGCAAAACCAGTACCCACAATTCCCACGCGAATTGGAGAATTAACCGAAGAACCAAAGCGAGTATCAATATTAGTCATGGGAGTTGAGATTTAAGATTTTAGATAGTTACAGACTTGCGGTGCAGGGCTTTAGGGTTCTATCGCCCCGATTTTAAGCTGTGGTTGTGGTGCGATTTATTCGATCGAGCCTTCAACACCCAAGTCTTGATGCGATCTAACTATACATTTCACCGCCTGCTGGGACTTGCCTTGCAGCAAGTTTTGCTGAAAGTCGATCGACACACCGCATACCAACAACCCGGTTTTTGTGCTGTAGGGCTCAAAACAGGATTTTTCCTGGAAACCGGATTATTTAGCGCAAGTCTTGCGGCAACAGTATCACAAGGCTGAACCCAAGATAGGTATAAGTAATCAAGATGAAATTAGAAAAAGTTATAACTAATCCCATTCAAATTTTTTGTAAATAAGTGTTGCAACCTTGCTTCTTTCCCCTACTATCATAGAGGGAACGAACCTAAGACCTAACCTCAAAGCTAATAGAGCCTTGAAGTTTGCATTAGGAAAAATTATCAATCTTGTTGAATTTTTGAGAGGATTTAGTGCATGGCAACTTACAAAGTTACCCTCATCAGCGAAGCCGAAGGAATTAACCAGACCATTGACGTTGATGACGATACTTACATTCTTGATGCTGCTGAAGAAGCAGGACTCGACCTCCCCTACTCTTGCCGCGCTGGAGCTTGCTCCACCTGCGCCGGCAAAATCACCAAAGGCGAAATTGACCAATCCGACCAATCTTTCTTGGACGATGACCAAATCGAGGCCGGATTTGTCCTCACCTGCGTCGCCTATCCCAAGTCTGACTGTACGATCGAAACTCACCAAGAAGAATCGCTCTACTAAGAAAGGACGCTCTGCGTGATACCCTAAGAAACCCGGTTTCTCGTTTCCAGAATTAAGCTGAAATACGGCAATTATGTTAAGAAACCGGGTTTCTGTGTCTAACATTGCAACAAAGCCGCCAGCAGTCTGTCACTCCTAGCTACGAATTCCTAGCTGTTTGAGCAGATAGCTGACCAAATAATTTTAGATTTTAGATGGCCGATTTTAGATTAATTGTGAAACCAATCTAAAATCCCAAGTCTAAAATCTAAAAGTTTAACGGCTAATATTTAGTCCGCAAAGGCGGGCTTTGTTTGTGTAGTGGCGATGATTTAAATCGCCGACTCTTAGACCGACTCAGATCGACTATTCGCGCCAAAATGTAATGTTATCGCTGAGCGGCACAACTTGAGCGCCGGGAAAATAAAAACCCAGAATTTGAGAGCCGTTCCAGCCCAAATTAGCCAAATTGTAAGAACCAGTCTGACTCATTCCCACCCCGTGTCCGAAACCGCCTCCGACAAAAGCATAACCGTTGAGAGTTTTGTCGGGATTGTAAATTGGTTCTAGGTAAAAAAGCGTGCTGATCGGGGGGTAAAAAGCATTGCGAATCTCGTCTTTGTCGATATCGATGGGGCCCAAGTCAGTTTGAACCTTCATTTTCAAAACTCGACCTGCGGCCGACCTTTCCACTACTTCCACTTGAGTGACAGTTTTAAGATTAGACAGCGGGTGCTGTTTCTTCTGAAGATACTGTTTGAGAAATCCAGCAATCGCTGTCAAAGAAGCTGGTTCGCGCCACCGAAAAGTATCTTCTTTTTCCTCATTAAACCCTTTTTCCAAACTGAGAAAGCGGCGGAGGTTGTTTTCGTCAGACAAACTCTGCTTGGACAAATCCCAAATATTATTAGGCGAATCGACGATCGATCGCAAATATGGACGTTCCGCGCCCTGCCACACATCGTTAAAAGAGGCTGTCACGCCGCCGCTAGATGCGGAATAAAGCGCGTCTACTAGCTGATTTTCGTAAGTTAGCACCAAACCGCTCGTTTGGGCGATCGCCTTATCACTTTGCGGGTAAACCTCAGTCAAACCGTGATAAACTTGACAGTTAACATCAGCGCACAACTCATAATTATCCACCGCAAACCGGCGCAAATTTCTCAGGGCGTAGGTTCTGGCCAAAATAGTTTGAGCGACAATCGCAGCGTAAGGCGAAAAAGCCCCTATTTCGTGAGGAACAACACCCCGCAAATAGGTTTCCGTCAGCACTTTATTCACCAAAGTATAAGTGCCGTAAGAATTTTTTTGCAGGTGCAAACTGCCACCATAACGGCGAGTTTGTTGAATAGCTTTTTCTGGTTCAGTAGCTGTCGCCTCTTGGGTAGTTTGTTCCAATACCTCAATCACATTTTTCCCGGCCGTCACATCCAACTCATTGCGGTTGAAACGAAAGCCGTTTAAAACCCAAAATGCCTGGGGTACTTGTTTAAAAACTTTGGAATCCAAAAAAGCTGTTGTGTTCCCTTGAGCTTGCAAACTTTGCAACAGCCAGCGCCGCACCAAAGGAGAGTTGTAAGTATCTCTTTTCGCCCAAACTTGCCAGCGAAAAGGTTGAGCAATTTCTACATCAATTCCCTGGGCGCGCCACTGATTGGCGCTATCTTCTGCACTCTCGAAACTGCGGTGGGAACTCAGAACAACTCGTTCTTCTACTAATGGGGCTTCCAGCGGTTTCGGGGCTATTTCTAACTTGACGCTAGCAGCCGTTTTGGTTTCTATGCCTTGAGGAGTTTTGTAACTCAATGTTAAGCTGTCGCCCGGTAATGCTTTCAGCGTCAGTTTGTCGGTTGCTTTGGTGCCAAACCGCTGGACTACGCCAATTTTGATGGGTCTATTTTGGGGAGTTTGGGCGTATGCCGCAGCGCTGAAAATGGGCAACAGGCACAATGCGGTGAAAACAGTGCTAGAAATGCAGCTAAACCATTTGTAATGGGGAGTTGGAGGTGCTTGAGCGGACACAGTTGTCTATCTCCCGATAGTTGAAATTTGGGGATTTTTGATTGTACGTTAGCACATTTGGCGGCTGCTACAGGGGAATTCCGGAAGATAGGCCAATACGCTTGGGCTAGCCGTAGGGTGTGTCGCCTGCGATAAATCCCTAAAAAAAAGCGACAATCTCGCAGCGACGCACCTTGCAAAATAGTTGTGCTCTCAGAAACCGGGTTTCTTCGTAGATTTCTCGCTACTAAACACAAAATTTCGTAGAAACCCGGTTTCTAGCCACCCATGAGAAGCCCTGAAACTATCCAAACTTTAGGTACAGGTGCGTCGCCACTCGAAAAGTCGATATGCAAGGTGGGGATTTTCTGTGGCGACGCACCCTAGGACTACTTTAAATAGAGTATTGAAGGCGATCGATCTATGAAAAGGCATGAAAATTTTGTCAGGGAATCCTGCCGAGAAATAACCTCTAACCAGACAACCGCCAGGGAATTAATTCCCCGATCTCCCCAAAGTTACGAAGGTATGGAGCGACCCAAAAACGAAAAACAACCCTGTGCTTGACAAGGCTACACAGTAATTTTATATTCAACATAGAGAAGTCGTCAAAATATCTGGTGCAACACCAAGCTATCAAAGTTAGAATCTATCCAACGCAAAGCCAAGAACAAAAATTGGCTCAAGCGTTTGGTTGTTCGCGTTGGTGGTGGAATTTTGCCCTAAATAAGTCGATCGAGACTTACAAAGAAACAGGTAAAGGAATAGGACAAGTAGCGCTAAATGCCATCTTGCCCAAACTCAAGAAACAAGAAGAAACATCTTGGTTGGCTGATTGCTACAGTCAGGTATTGCAGGCGACTACTCTCAAATTGGTTACAGCTTATAAAAATTTCTTTGAGGGTCGAAGCCGATTTCCGAGATTCAAGTCAAAGAAAAGTAAGCAATCTATTCAATACCCTCAAAACGTCAAAATATTAGCCAATAACACTATTAAGATTCCAGGTGAAGTCGGGGAAGTGAGAGCTAAGATTCATCGACAGATTGATGGAAAAGTGAAAACCGTTACCGTGAGCAAAACACCTGCTGGAAAATATTTTGCCTCGATATTAGTTGAGACAGAGGGAGAAAAGCCACGGAGTTCAACTGAGGGCAATGTAATAGGTATTGACTTAGGCGTTAAGGACTTTGCAGTAACTCACGATGGAGAGAAAGTATCTAAATATAGCAATCCCAAACATTTAGCTGTGCATGAAAAAAATCTCAAGAGGAAACAGCAAAAATTAGCCAGAAAAGAAGATGGTAGTAACTCAAGGTTCAAAGCAAAAAAAATAGCCGCTAGGGTATACGAGCGAGTATCAAACGCACGTCAAGATTTTCTACACAAGCTTTCGCATAAGCTAGTCAACGAAAACCAAGTTGTCGTAGTAGAGAATCTTAATGTCAAAGGCATGGTGCGAAATCATAACTTAGCTAAAGCAATATCTGATTGTGGATGGGGAATCTTCACTAATTTTCTAGCCTATAAATTAGAACGTAAGGGTGGAAAGTTAGTAGAGATAAATAGATGGTTCCCTAGTTCCAAAATCTGTTCTAATTGTTTCTATCAAATAGATGAAATGCCGCTGGATGTAAGGGACTGGACTTGTCCCCATTGTGGCACTCATCACGATCGAGATGGAAACGCTGCTGCAAATATTAGAACAGAAGGAATCAGAATGCTACAGACGGATGGAACAGCCGTTTCTGCTGTAGGAGGGGAAGTAAGACCTCATAGCGGGCGTCAGTCTGTTTTGAGGCATTCGCCTGTGAGTACAGAAGCCCCCATCAAGCCGCTTGCGGTTAGTGGCGGGTAGTTCACATTCTTGTATCAGCTTGCCTGTTATATCGCTCTATTTGATTATTTCCCAACTCAAACAGTCTCAAAGCATCACTTGCAGATGGCTCTAATTTTATCAATTTCTATGCTGGGTTTAGTTGTTGTTACGCTACTCCCCTTATAATGATATCGACCACTATAATGTTAAACAGAATTATATTAATAATAAGAAAAATAGCCAGAAATTTGCGATCTCTCTTTAGTATTGCTAACAACTCTTCTGATTCCTCTTGTCTTTTGAAATTTCTATTGATTGTTGCTAACAACTCTTCTAATTCCTCGTGTTGTTGGTCGCAATTTTTTAGGATTTCTGTTGCGCTCTGCTTTAAAGCTTTAACCTCCTCAAGTTTTTCCCTTATTTCTGGTAATTTAGCATTTTCCCGGCGGACAAAAGGCACTAAATAATCGTGAACAAGTTGGTAGCGTTTCGGAGTTCCCGGCACTTCTAATACCAATCCCGATTTAACGATCATCTCTAAAACTAACTCTAATTCTACTAACTCTATTCGTAAATTTGCTGCTAATTCAGCAAAATTTTTCTGAGGACGGGTTTCCTTTTCATCCGTCAGTAAATACAAGACAACTTTGGCAATATGTTTATTCTCCTTACCACAATCTGCGATAACTTCATCTAAAAACTCCTTAACCAGTTTGAGCTTTGCCTGACTGCCAAGTTGCTGATATTCACCCAGTTTAGTAATCTGCCGTTTTTCCAATTGCGTCCCCACAATTTGCAACTCAATCGGCCGCACTTCGCCAAGTTTACCTGCTAAATCTTCTACCAGGGCGTTTGCCAAACCTTCAGAAAAATCAAGTTGAGACCTTTCTGTTAAGGTTTGGAGAACAATTTTAGCATCGGGTATCGAAAAATTACCCAAGTAATAGCAAATACGTTTATTGAGAATGTCGTTATCAATCATCGATAAATTGGTCGTGCGATTCCACTCTAACAAGTAGAAAAGATAATCTTCCCGCAGCGATAGGATAATTTTAAGATCACCAATCTGATTTACACATTCAGCCAAAAAGTCATATAATTCTCTCCTGCTACTTTGGTCTTGATAAGCAAAGAAAAATTCCTCAAACTGGTCAAAGATTAGTACCGTCAATAAATTGCGATTTTGATTCAGTCGTAACTGTTCCAGAATAGCTGTCGGCGTGTCAATAGGAGTAGATAAACTCTCACCTCTTAATTTTGCAATTCCCGATCGCAAACACTGACCGCAATCCATCACCCAATCATGATAAGACTGCAATAAAATAGGCAATACGTCCCGCGCGTCAAAAGTGGTAAGTTGCAGGGCTGGAACTAACCCCGCTTGAATAATCGAACTTTTTCCTACTCCAGATTGTCCGTGAATGATTGTCAGCTTGCAAGCAGGTGTACCTATCCGTTCAATTATCCGTTTAACATCCTGCGAACGCCCGGAAGCGGCGACAATTTCCTCAACAATTTCAGCTTTTGACTCACCAGATTCTAAAGCAAGATTAATTGTTTGTTGCGGCGGCTGCAAACGGCCTGCGCCAATAAAAGCTTGCAGTCGATATTTGCTTTTAACTTCCTGTTGTTCTAGTTTTAAGTGAAAGGCTTTTAAATATTCGCTTTGCTCAAAATAGAGACTTCTCAACTCTTCTAAAATCCTCAGATAAAGCTGCACATCATCTTGAGGCTGCGTATTGTCTTTAGCCGCTTCTAAGTTTTTAACAGCCTCCGACTGTTGACTGAGATTTCGCTGCGCTTTTGCCCAAAGTAACAGATATAAACCAGTCTCTTTTTTGGCGGCTTCTGCTTGTTCTAAAACAGACAATGCTGATTTAGCTAATTCGCAAGCTTTTTCCCACTTAGAACGTTGCAGCGCTACCTCAGCCAAAAAGCCGTAATCTTCAGCTACTTGACTCGGAGTGCCACAATTTTCGTGCATTTCTAAGGCTTTGACTGCTAAAATTTCCAACTCTTCCCAAGCTTGTAAAAGTCGCAGCACTTCGCAGAGTTCGCTAATACATTTCGCAGCTAAATCATGTCGCTGCACTTGCTCAAAACTCTCCAGAGATTGCTGTAAATACTTTCTAGCTTCTTGCCAATAATTTTGATTTCCTGCCCGGTGCAATTCAGCTTTACGGTTGTAAGCTTGAGCAATCTTCTGGGAGACAATTCCTTGTCTTTCTAACTGGTGATTTTGCTGCCCAAATGTCAAACTTTTCTGATAATGTTCGAGTGCGGAATCTATTTGATTTTTCTGAGATTGAACTAAACCCAGAATAAATTGCCAACTAGCTTGCAATTCCGCGTTTAATGTTACATTTAGCAGATCATTTTCCAGTGACTCCATTTCACAGTCATCTAATTTGAAATTATCAACATCAGCAAAAGCTTGACTGGTTTGTTGTAACAAATTCATCAAATCATCGGACGGCATGGTAAACTGAATTGAAGGAGGAGCCCAAGACTTCAAATCATTCGCCGATCGACTAAATTTAGCGAGTACAGCATCCGTTACCCACAAAATCAAAGGAAAAGCAAAATCTTGCTTGAATTGGTCACGCGATCTATTAGCCCCAGCTAGCAGGTCATCCAGACCAACTACCGATTCTATGCCGACAACTATTAAAGCTTTCGGTAGTTGCTCTTGAACAGCATTGAGAATGGTTGGATGAAGTATTTTAGTAGCAGGTTCGAGGACTAATTCTTGATATTGAACAGTAGAACAATCGCGCAATTTTTGCAGTGTCGCATGACGCAAGCTAGCATAATTGCAGCACACTAAAGTCAAAGAAAATTTTCCTTGAAAGCGGGCTATCATCCGTACCAAAGTAGATAGTGATCGCTCGTTTTCTGCTGCAATATCTTCGGCGCGATTTGAGTTTACCATAATCTCAATAATTTTGCTGCTGCCACAGCTTGTATTTCTCAGTTTCCATCAACAGCGGATTCAAGGCAAACCAAATTCTTTCATTATCTACATACTCAAAAACCCACAGATTTCGCAGCAAATCTTGGTATTCTTTGTCTCCTTTAATGGTTTGTTCTTTCACCACTTTAAAAAGTAATTCCCACTCATCATTATCAATACCGCGACTGAGAGTATCACGGGAACTACGAATCACTGATTTCAAAACATCTTGGGAAATTGGAGGGTCATCTTGCTGCAAGCAACCAAATAGCATTCCCATCAAGTTTCGGAGATGACCGCCGCTAACTCGGCACAATTCATCTAAAGTTTCAGGACTGTCAAAAACTTCGATAATTAATGTGATATGTTCCTCGGTTGACACATCGGGAAAAGCCCGCGACATCACCATGCGTCGCAGCAAATTCATCCCCTCAAAACATTCACTGCCGTCTCTATTCTTTATCGGCACCATCGGCAAAACTTTCGGGTCAACTCCGCCTCCCAATCGATTTTTCAAGATTTCATTTTCATTGCCAAAAATCAATCCTAAAGGTAGCGTATAAACCAAATGGCAATTCAGTTTTCGCAACTGATCGCCCCGGTCAATAAAGATATATTCTGGCAATCCTCGCCCCGCTGCATTGGGTCGAGAAACTATCCTGTCTAAGTTGTCAACAATCACCACCAATCCTTTTTTACCCCGCTGCTTAAGCTGATTAATTGCGACATCAATAATTTCTTGATTAATCAGTTCTAACATTTTATTAGCTTGCGGTTCCATGTACTGTCTCAGTTTAGAACGCAAGTCGGGATTGCTTTTGGTTTTAGCAGTGATTTTGGCTATGCCTAAAGGCAGAGAAACTTCCAGATTTCCGTCTGTATTGCCCTTGACTTTGCTCCCAAAAAGTTCTCCTTCGGCTTCTAAACTCACAGGAGTCTGTAAAAAATTCCAACTGTTTTTTAAGAATTCTTTAAAACCCTGGGGCTGCAAGGAAATGTTGCCCTCTTCCAAACTTTGGGTGACTCGCCGTGCGATCGCTAACATGATATCTGTCAAATCGAGATCCATTTCATCGAGGTCTTGTGTTGACTCGAAGTAAACTACATGAAATCCCTCATCTGTCAACTCTTTTTGCAGTCGCGACAATTCAGTAGACTTACCGCAACCAATGTGTCCGGTAAATAATTGGCAAGTCGGTTTATCTGATGACGGACGGGTAATTGTCCGTTTGAGTATGTTAATAATTTTCCCGCCACGCACCTCAGAAAAATCAATGTAATACCGGCGATCTTCCGCATTGCCTAATTTTAGGGACTCACTGGGGTTGCAGGCATTCCATAATTTATCGAAATCTAGGTTCATAAAATTTTATAAATTAGTTTTTGTAGTTATTGTAGGGTGGGTCAGGGCTGAATGTTATTACTAGAGACAAAACAATTTTCCGGGTAAGCACCCTACGGTTAGTTAGCTGGCGTTGCTGATTTAGGGTATGAAGGACTAAATATGCAAGTCAGAGAAACCAGTATCCACAAAACTTCGGGATTTTCAAGTTATTTTTTTCATACCCTAATTAAGCAACGCCAGTTAGCGGACCACCCATACGTCGAAGACTATTAGTGTGAACCTGGATGCTGTTTCCAATATTGGTAGGCGGCATAGGCTAAGGTGACAGCGCCGGTGACGATCGCAGATTCATCGACCTCAAATTGCGGGTGATGGAGGGGATAGTTCGGTTTGTCAGTCAGTCCCACTCCTAAGCGAAACATGGTTCCCGGTGCGTGTTCTAAGTACATCGAAAAATCTTCCGCGCCCAGGGATGGTTCTGGTAAAATCTGGACGCGCGATCGACCTAAAGCTTCTAAAGCCGCAGTTTCGACTAATTGTGTGAGTTTTGGGTCGTTTTGGACTCCGGGGACGCCGCGCTTGTAAGTGAGTTCGTACTTAGCGCCGTAAGTCGCGCAAACGCTAGAAACAATTTGTTCGATCCAAGCCGGCAGTTTTTCGTGGGTTTCCGGATGCAGCGATCGCACGGTTCCCAATAATTTTACTCGATCTGCAATTACGTTCGGCGCTCGTCCGCCGTTAATTTGCCCGATCGTCAAAACCAGTGGCCTCAAAGGATTTTGCGTGCGGCTAATTGCCTGCTGCAAAGTGGTAATTATCTGAGAAGCAATCCAAATTGCGTCGATCGCCTCGTGGGGACGCGCACCGTGGCCGGATTCGCCCATCACAATCAATTCTATGTCATCTGCCGCCGCCGTCAGTGCCCCGTGGCGGATACCGATGCAACCGCCCGGAATGGTCGGAAAAACGTGCACTCCGAGGATGCCGTCAACATCTTCCATCGCCCCATCTTTAATCATCCATTGAGCACCTTGGGCAATCTCTTCCGCCGGCTGAAACAAGAAGCGGACGTGACCGGGCAATTTTTCCCCTAGCTGAGACAATATCATGGCTGCGCCCAAACCGACGGTGGTGTGGATGTCGTGGCCGCAGGCGTGCATGACTCCCTCGTTGCGGGAGGCAAATTCTAAGTTTGTGCGTTCTTGAATCGGCAAAGCGTCCATATCGGTGCGAATTGCCAGCCACCGGGACTCGCTGCTGTTGCCTTTGATTTCGCCGAGCACTCCTGTTTTGCCGATTCCTTCGATGGCGCGGACTCCGCTGGATGCGAGAACTCCGGCTACATAGGCTGCGGTTTGATATTCTTGGCCGCTGAGTTCGGGGTGGGAGTGGATGTGGCGGCGAATTTCGATTAAGCGGGGGGCTAAGGTGGCGGCTAATTCTTTGATGCGGGGAAGCATGAATTTACTTGGGGAGTGCGGTACAAGTTGTAGTCAACTAGGTTAACGCATATGTTTGGGGGTGAACAGGGTTATAAGGCGCAAAAGTGCGATCGGGCTTTTAGATAGCAATCCTATTTCGTTTGTGAATAAGATTTTTTTCTCACCGCAGAGGGCGCAGAGAACGCAGAGAAAAGAGAGAAGAGAGAGTTAGGTTGAAACGGGGAACAAAAGTTAATATTTTAGGTGAAGATGCTGATTTTTATTTGACTATTTCTGGTTGTGATATCATCGAATAGTAAATTTATTAAAATTAATTTCTATGATTAGCTTGGGCTTCTGGAATGTAATTATTTTAATTGCTGTCGCTTTGATTGTAAAATTTAATTGGCAATTAAATAGCGAAAAAACAGCATGGCAAGATTCTTTGTTTTTAAACCATCCTTCGATTAAAAGGTTGACTCATTTTTTTCGTCAACCGATGGTTAACTTTATTTTGCAAGCAGTTATTGTATTAGTTGTCACCCGATTTCTCTGTTATACCGGTTGGTTGGTTTACAATCTGACTACCCGACCCGATCCGCCTTACTGGGATTTTAAGTGGTTTTATGTCGCGAGTAAGTTAGCCCATGAGCATTTGAGTCCCTTTAATGTAGAAGTATTTAACAGCGGTTTCTGTAGCATCACAAAAGTGTGTGGGTTTATTCCATCTTTTGTTTATCCACCTAATATCATTCCTCCCCTCTGGTTTTTGGGCTATTTCCCGATGAAGACTGCATTTACAATCTGGACTTGGCTGCATCTTATTGCCACAGGTTTTGTTTTATGGGGAGCGAATATCTTGTTGGTGTCGCACTCACGAGCTGTTCGGACTATTTGTAGTATATCAGTTGCATTCCTCTACGGTTTTGTCTTCGATCTTCAAGTTGGCAATGTGGCAACTTTTATTGCGGTTCTGCTGTTATGGATGTTTATTTATGCTAGAAAAAATCTGGATGTAATTGCAGGAATTTTATTAGGTGTTGCCCTTTTTAAACCAACTTTAGTTATATTGTTTCTTCCTTATTTTTTCATCAAAAGACGGTTTCAGCTAGTTTTTATATCTCTAGTCACGGTAACTTTTTTGGCAGTTATAGGTCTAGCTGTAACGGGCAATTCCTTAACAGGATTTATACAGGATGCGACTCGTGGATTTCCACTCTGGCTCAACGATCCATCGAATAATGCTTATATTTCTATGAGTCGCCTTGATTTAAGGGTTATGGGGCCGAGATTTTTCCCCGATAGTCCCTTCGTGGCGAAGCTATTTTCTGACTTGATTATTCTGGTGCTAGTTGGTTTATTGAGTTGGTATTTTTACAAAAAACAATCTGGCAATGCTTGGTCAAAAAAGGTTGACTTATCTGAAATGGTGCTAATTTCTACTTTGAGTATTGCTATCAACTATTCACAGCCAACCAGTTCTGTGATGTTAGCACCGGCGGTGGTTTTTTTGCTGAATGATTTATGTTTTCAGATTAAAAATTGTGCCTTCTCTAGGCAAAGAATGTCGGTTTGGTTATTGGGGGTTGGCTGTGTCATGGTGCAAACCGCAGTGATTCATGGCGGGCTGTTGGTGTTTCTAGGAAAGCGGTGGAACTGGAAGGGGGGGGAATTGCCTTATTTGTTTAAAGTAACTATTTTTTCACTACCGAGTTATGCGATTTTAGGCCTTACGTTAAGTGTTTTAGTCTTAGCGATTACATCTCTTTCGTTTGGTGATTTGGGGGATTCCCAAACCGATAGACAGCATTGTTAATCTACCAAAATCAGTCTTGCTCGTTGCTGTCGCTTTTCTGTTGCTGCGATCGATCGTCGCTTTGAATTCTCCCCTCAGATTTAGCCTCATCTACTGCTTCTTGAATTAATGTCAACACCATATTCGAGACCGGCCGATAATGCGATTTGGCTAACCGCTCTAGGTCTGCTTTAAGTTCTTCTGGAAGATATACAACTATTCTGGGGAGTTTTGCTGGCAAGGCTGTTGTTTGTGCTTTTACTGCCCTATTGTACCTTTTTTTGACCTCTACAGTATCAATTTTACCCTCAAGGGTTGACTCGGAGTGCATACCGTGATACTTTAGAGTGAACACAAAACAAAACCCCCACCGCTCAGAGTTGCAATCGTTCGGTGGGGGCTTGAACTCCCATATTTAGGAGGAAACTCTATGATATCACCGCCAAAGTCAGTTCCCGAACTACTCCGGGAAGAAATTCCTGATGTACCTCAAGGTAAGCAACCGATTCGTTTGCTGTTGTGTGGCGTTCCCAAAGCGGTAGACAGCATCGTTAATCTGTTGCACGTTTTAGGTTTTGCAGAAGTTGGGGAATGGAGCCCGCCTCTACCATCGCCTCTAGCGGGTGAGGTGATTCGGATTTTAACCCGTTACTGGAAAGAGTAATCTTTGAGGGCGATCGCACGAATTGAAAAAGTGCGATCGCCGATTAACTCACTTCCAAAAGTTGACTCAAAAACTCAATAAAATTTGCCAAAGCAGGAACCTGCTTCTTTGTCTGTTCGCTCACCCAATTATCATCAGCAATACTGGTTGTATTAGTCTTCCCAGGTTTTAGAACGCTGACAACAGTAGCAACTAAAGCCTTCCGATCATCAAACGGCCCCCAGTGATTTTTTTGTTCCTCAGACAGTCCATTCAAATAAGCCAGCCCGCAATTCATAACTTCAGGATAGACAACGTTGCCGCACTCGCACAATAAATTATCTAAAACACCTTGCTGCTGATTATCTGGCAAAACATAAATTCCTGTTCGCGGTGGCCCTTCCTGACAAATTCCCGCCTGATTTGGAAATCCAGGAAAATCATTCTGAAACTGCTGATAATATTCTCTAGCAACAGTATCAGGATGCTTCTTGTCAGAATCAGCAACTATTCCAAAGGCTGCAATATCTGTTTTATATTCAGGATGGTTAGCAAAACTTGCTTTAAGATTTCTTCCCAAATTGCTACCCTCCCCAGAATAGATAGCCACAGAAAGAGTCTCGGTCAACAAAATAGAAGGCATATCAAGACGCTTGTATAAGTTTCCCTGTCTGGGATAAGGAGGTATGAAATTGCGCCAAAACGGCTCTAATTTCGATTCTTGTCCGTCAAAAGATTGAAACCCGAGGAACTTCAGCACTTTGCCTACAAATGCTTGATCTTGTGGGCCTTCTACTCCGATGAGTGCGTAACTGCGGTTCACCTGCGAACCTCCTGTCCCAACTCATCCCGAACTATATGGAGTGTTTCTCTATCTAACCGAATAGCTTTAGTTTGTGACTCCCGTTTCTCTAAACGATAAAGAACTAAGTCTGTCTCCGAATCGCTAGCATCCAACATCGCATCAACTGTTTCTAAACTATGGGTAGTTGCAAATAACTGAACATTCATTTGCTTGCACCACTGCACAATCCAAGCAAATGAACTGCGAAGTGCTTCAGTATGAATTGCTGTTTCTATCTCATCAATTAGCAAAACTCCACCTCTGACTTTTGTCAGCGTTAGAGCAATAAATAGCAAGCGACGTACTCCATCACCAAAAGAACTTAATGGTGAAATTCCCACCTGTTTGTGGTCAATATAGAGACTGCTACGATTGCCGCCATGCGAGAGAATCACTAAATCAATAATTCCTGAATCCATCACTTGCAATAGCTTAATCACTTCCGGCTTAAAACGCTGAAAAATAGCTTCTGAGAGCAAGCCAACCTGTGACTGTTCTATGCGGTGAGAAAAAGGTGTCACAGTATCTACTGACAGCATTGCATCTGAGCGAATTCGCCGATTCGTTAAACGCTCATTTTCCCAAATTTCAAAAAATTCAGATAATTCATTTGGTGAATCCGATATAATAGCTTTCAGCTCTATTTCTGCACCTCGCAGAGTATTATCAAATCCAAGATCGTCTGAGGATTGACTTTCGTCATCATCCGATAATTCCACTCCCTCAAATTCTTGGTAAATTGCCCTCGACTCTCTCACTGAAAACTTACCATTACCAGAAACACGAGTTTCCATTTGGTAAAAATCCAATTGTTCTTCTTCTTTATTTTGAGGAAACAGCCATTTTAGTGCCTCCAGTCTTGGCTTGCGAGAATATTTGATTTCTCGCCGCCACGATGTGTTAAGCCATTCCAGCGGATCTAAGGGGCGACAATAGGTTGATATCGCCTCTAAAACACTGGTTTTACCTGAGTTATTCCCACCAACCAATATGTTGATTTGACCCAAGTCCTGCAAGGTTAAATCTCGCAGGCCTCGGAACCGATGAATGGTTAAATTGTCAAGGTGTTTCATCATTATGATTTAGGCATTTCAACTGAGAGGCTTCGCTTCTTCTCTCAGCATGACACATCGGCTTTGCCTAAGTCCCCATTCGCTTATGACTTCGGCGTATAAGTCGATCGCACTTGCAACTCCTTCAACTGCTTCTCATCCACACCAGACGGCGCATTCGTCAGCAAACAACCCGCCTGCTGCGTCTTCGGAAACGCCATCACATCGCGAATCGATTCCTCACCAGCCAACAGCATCACCAACCGATCCAAGCCGTAAGCAATACCTCCGTGGGGCGGAGTTCCATACTCAAACGCATCCAACAAAAAGCCAAACTTATTGTAAGCTTCCTCAGTCGATAAGCCGATCGCCTCAAACACCTTTTCCTGAACATCCCGCTGATAAATCCGCAGAGAACCGCCGCCGACTTCTGTGCCGTTTAACACCAAATCGTAAGCTTGAGCTCTCGCAGTTTTCAAATCATTAATATCGTCAGGATGCGGCGCAGTAAACGGGTGGTGCAAAGCTTCCAAACGCTTCTCGTCAGCGTTCCATTCAAACATCGGGAAATCTGTCACCCACAGCAGATTCATCTTGTCTTTGTCAATCAATCCCAATTCGTTACCCACGAACAAACGCAATCTATCCAAAGTCTTATTGACAGTTATCGCGTCAGCCGCAGCAAATAACAACAAATGACCTGGTTGCGCGCCGGTGCGATCGAGCAATTCCTGTTTTTGCGCTTCCGTCAAATTATCCTTAATAGCGCCGATCGTATCAATTTCGCCATTATCCCGCACGCGAATGTAAGCCAATCCCTTCGCACCGGCTTCGCTGGCTTCCCTAAACAAATCGCCGCCCGGTTTAATCCGCACGTTAGAAATAGCATCATTCCCGCCCGGAATCGGCAAGACTTTCACAATTCCGCCCGCAGCAACCGCCCCGGAAAATACCTTAAATCCCGAATCTTTCATCAAATCGGAAACATCGACTAACTCCAAACCGAAGCGAGTATCCGGTTTGTCGCTACCGTAGCGATCCATCGCTTCTGCGTAAGTCAAACGCGGGAAAGGACAAGGCAATTCAACGCCTTTGACAGTTTGGAAAATATGGCAGACTAAACCTTCATTTAAGGCAATTACTTCTTCCACAGACATGAAACTCATTTCCATGTCCAATTGCGTAAATTCTGGCTGTCTGTCGGCGCGCAAATCTTCATCGCGGAAACATCGGGCAATTTGATAATATCTATCAAAACCAGACACCATCAACAATTGTTTGAACAACTGCGGCGACTGCGGCAAAGCATACCATGCACCGGGAGTGACGCGGCTGGGAACTAAATAATCTCTTGCACCTTCGGGAGTCGCCCGAGTTAAAATCGGCGTTTCAATTTCCATGAAACCTTCGACATCTTCCAGGTGGCGGCGCATAGCTTTGACAACTTGGTGGCGAAGCTGCAAATTGCGACTCATACGATCGCGCCGCAAGTCCAAATAGCGATATTTCAGGCGCAAATCTTCCCGCACACTTTCATTTTCCGCCGTCGCCACCTGAAACGGTAACTGTTTGCGAACCGCATTTAACAACTCAATTTCGTCAGCGTAAATTTCCACTTCACCCGTAGGCAATTTCGGGTTGAGGGAATCTGCGGGGCGGCCGGTGACTCGCCCGGTAATTTTAAGCACGTATTCGCTGCGTAAAGCCTCAGCCCCGTGATAGGAATCGGGGGTGCGTTCAGGATCGCTGACAATTTGCACGATACCCGATCGATCGCGCACATCCAGAAAAATCACCCCGCCATGATCGCGGCGGCGATCCACCCAGCCGTAAAGGGTGACAGTCTCTCCGATGTGTTCGCTTCGCAGTTCGCCGCAGTAGTAACTTCTCATAATTGGGGGTTGTGGACTAAAAATAAAGCTTTTTAATTATGCAGTATGCCTGAAACTTCTGCTGAATGCAAATGCACGCACGATCGCCATTAGCTTTGGAATTAATTCCAAAGCTAACTACCCTAACAACCCGCTGGGAGTTCCAAACCCCCGGCTGGCCCTTCTAGGAATCCCCGCGATCGCTGTGAGACTTGTCAAAAAACGCCGTCAGCGAGTTCCATGCAGACTTAGCCGCATCCGTCAAGCGAGTGCCGATCGACTCAATTTGTTTCACAATAAGGTGCCAATTCTTTTCAGCTTCCGTGTGAATGTGGTCAACAGCTTGTTCGATGCGATCGCGTTCGATCAATTTATTTTGTTCCACCGCTTCTCGCGCTTGTCGCACTGCTTTCAAATAAGCTTCGCGACTGACTTCGCCGGCATCTTGCACCTGCGCTTGCGCCCGCGTTTTAATCGCATCTACCACCAGCCAATTTTTCTCAGTTTCTTTTTTAATCAGCCTGACTGCTTCTGTGAATCTCTCGTGGGCGAGATCCTTATTTTCTTCGATCGCCCCGGAGGCCTTATTTACAGCTTTTAAATAAGCTTCGCGGGTGAGTTCGCCCGCTGCTTGCACTTCGGCGGTGGCGCGTTTTTTAATTGCTTCAAACAGCGCTGCAGTTTCTGCGATCGCCTCATCAGTCGCGTCGGGCATCTCTTGTTTGACGAGCTCCGTCGTTTCGAGAGTTGCCTCTAAAATTGGTTCCTCGGTTACTTTTGGATCTGTCATATCAATCTTCTCCTTTGGTAGTAAACATTGTCAAAAAATCTCACAGTCCCTGGATGCAGACTTGGTAGGTGTAGCGCCAGAAGGAATTGTGGTCTTTTATACAAACTTTGTACGTGTAGCGCCAGAAGGAATTCTGGCATTTAATAAGAACTAGGCAATTCTTGTTCCAGCTTTATCAACTTTTGTATCCGCGCTTACCTAGTTGGAATGACCTCAGTTCTATTACATTATATCTACCAAAGTTGCTCTCGTGTGTAGGATACCGCCAAATTGCAGGTACGGTTTAGCGCACTTAAATTTGTGATAAGTCTCTATAACTAAAAAAACACACACTAATAAACTTGGTTTCTCAACACAATAAAACAGGCAAATTTAAGAGTTTCAATTTTCCAACTGCAAATCTTCGTTTTCGTCCGTATATAACAAGTGGTGACATCTTTGAGCGTGCAGTAAAGATTGAGGAAATTCGTACTGTGATAAGAGCACCTCTTCGAGCGCAACTTTCATTTGATTGGCGCAGATATGTGGAGGCACTTTGCCCATTCCCGTACCCATGCCGGGAATAGCGATAGTTCCAATGATATGTTTGACTGGCGTTCCATCTGGGACTGAGCCAAATTTTACGAGAGTCAAAATAGCGCGGGTTGCTAGATAAACATTTACTGTTTCTCTTAAAACTGTGGGAACGCGCATAATTGGTGCAGCTATTAAATAGGGAATTTCAGGATGATCGGTGTCTACAATTTCTGCCATTCCTACTAAGAGTTCGCCGTGATGTCGAGCCTGAATTAGTTTTTGCAAGCGTTCAAGAACCTGCCCTCCAAAATATTCCGAAATTTCTAACTCTAAGCCCTCGTCCATGAAACCAAAACTATTCCCCGGACTAACAATAGCATCGCATTTCACATCAAATATTGAACCGTGATGTATCTTTACATTTTCCATACTGCCGCAAGTGCTTTCCCACGCTCTAACTAAACCATCGTCTAAGGTAGCCAGCACAATTTGCATAAATACTCTCTCTTATTTTTAATTGCGAACAGCTAGAGCGATCGCCAATTTAATCCTACAATACTTTACATAAGTCGGCTGAATCTAAAATTCATCTCAATTTCAACTAGCAAATGTCCAAGATCTGTATGCTGCAAGACCCGAATCTGCGCCACCCTATCGCAATTAGTTTAGGTGCCGTTGCCGGCGCTTTGAGCCGATATTATATCACCTTGTGGTTTGCCAGCCGTTTCGGTACGGTTTTTCCCTACGGAACTTTTTTTATTAACATCACTGGTTGCTTAGCTATGGGATTTTTTATTACCCTCGCTTTTGAACGAGTGCCGACTATTCCGTCGGAAGTGCGCTTAATGGTAGCAACGGGCTTTTTGGGTGCTTATACTACTTTTTCAACTTACGGTTTAGAGACGAATGTCTTGTGGCGCGGTCGAGCTTACAGCATCGCCGCTTTTTACTGGGCAGGCAGTGCCATACTAGGAGTAATTGCAGTTCAGTTAGGCATCATTTTAGCGCGATCGGGCAAATAAATAATATCGGTTTGTGCAAATAATACCAGTTTAAAAAAAGAATATAACTGTAGGCAAACTCTCCACCCATAC
Source organism: Microcoleus sp. Pol7_B2 (assembly GCF_036701035.1). Classification (NCBI taxonomy): domain Bacteria; kingdom Bacillati; phylum Cyanobacteriota; class Cyanophyceae; order Oscillatoriales; family Microcoleaceae; genus Microcoleus; species Microcoleus sp. Pol7_B2. Next base: position 77,688 of record NZ_JAUBQB010000011.1, read on the forward strand.
AGCATCAGTCAGTCGATTTTAGCTCAGGATTGTGGACAATACCTACGATATTTTTTGAGCGCACACACCCTTAAAATAATAGAGGGAAAGCTTTTAACGGGGTTGCTACCCTCTCAGGTTTAGGTGTGGTGATATGTACTGCATCGTGTTTTCCGGCTGACGGGGTAAAGTCTTCAAGCTGTTTCCCTATCTTGTTTTCAGTTTACTCTTTCTCGGTTCAACTCACGTTTAATAAATAATGCTTATGGCGCTCCGATATAGCTGTTGTCAAAAGAACGGTTGAGGATTTAAACAGCGTTTGGTGCGTTTATGCTCGTACATTAGTTTGTCAGCCTTTGCTAGCAATTGTTCTAATAAAACTTCATTATTTAAATCCCCAAACTCCACACCAAGACTTATTGATATATAAGCTCGCTCGGAGTGTTGATTAAAGCGATCTATATTTTCTTGCAGCCGAGCCTGGAAATTAATAGATGAATCACCCGAAAAGTTAGGAATAAATAAAGCAAATTCATCTCCGCCCAGTCGAGCCACAATATCCGCCTCACGAAAGGTTTGCTTCAATATTTGAGCGGCGTCAACGATTACTCTGTCTCCCATTTCGTGTCCTAAAGTGTCGTTAATCTTTTTCAAACCATCTAGGTCAGCGAACAAAATAAAATAGGATGTTTGCGTGCGTCGAGCAATTTTTAGTTGTTGATCGGCTAGTAAAAAGAAGCCTCGTCGGTTATATAATCCAGTTAATTCATCGGTCACGGATAGCTGCCTTACTTCGGCTTCTGCCCTCAGACGTTCTTGGATTTCGTGTTCTAAACGTTGATTTTGTTCCAGCAGTTGTTGGCGTTGCTGCTGGATGAGTAATTGATTTTTTACTCGCATCAGCACTTCCTGCTCTTGAAAGGGTTTGGTAATATAGTCTACGCCACCCAGTTCAAAGGCTCGTACCTTGTTTTCCAGTCGTTCGAGCGCACTGATAAAAATAACCGGTATCTGATCACTCGCTTCCGATGCTTTTAACTTTTGGCAGACTTCGTACCCATTCATCTCTGGCATATTGATGTCAAGTAAAATCAGACTCGGTGGGTCGCGATGAACACCTTGGAGTGCCATTCTCCCGTTGAGGGCTTTACGCACAATATAGCCCTGTGACTCTAGAATTTTGGCTAACAAGCGCAGATTGTCTGGGGTATCATCCACGATGAGAATATTCGTTTGGGCCACAAGTTTGAATAGATCTGTCATGTTCTTATTCCTAAATCTGGGTGAGAGTTGCGATCGCTTCAAGCTGAAAGTTATCGACCAGAGATGTCATCGCCGCGATGAAATCTCGTTTCTCCTTGGGAATTTGAGCGATAAGTTCATAAAGCTTATTATCACTAAGATCTAATGCTGCTTCATGAACTTCTGCAATCCACTGAGTGGGCATGGTTTTCAAGTCGGGAATAAATATCTTTGGTGGCGAAGCTGATAAATCTCGCGGAACTTTTTCGGCGTAGCAGTAGCGCACACCCAAGTGATGAGCTATTTTGTCGAAAAGTGTGTCTTCAGTAAACGGCTTGGCAATGTAGTCATCGCAACCGATTTGCAGGCTGGCGATACGATCGTCTTCAAAAGCATAGGCAGTGAGGGCAATGATGCGTGTAATTTGTCTGTTGTCCTGTGACATTTGCCCTGAGTTATCTGCTGATGACCCATGACTAATGACTAATGAGTCTTGTGCTCGAATCTGTCTCGTGGCTTCATAACCATCCATGACAGGCATTTGAATGTCCATCAAAATCAGGTCAGGGTGCCAGGCCTGCCAACGAGCGATCGCCTCTACCCCATTTTCCACCGCACACACATCAAACCCAACTGACTCCAGCAGTGTCACCAGCAGTTGCCGATTTTCTGGAACGTCTTCTACTACTAGAATTCGGTAGATAGGTTGCCCAGGTTCGATCCTGATAACCCGAGCGCTAATTTCAGGTTCCTCTAAATCAACGGACTCTGGTAGTTCCAAAACGACTTGGCAGGTAAAAGTCGAGCCTCGATTGAGGGTGCTTTGCACGGTGATATCGCCTCCCATCAGACGCGCAAACTCACGACTGATAGACAGTCCTAAACCTGTTCCTCGATCGTTGCGACCGCGATTGGTTTGCATGAAAGCGTCAAAAATTGATTCTAAATCTGAGGGAGAAATGCCAGGTCCGGTATCCTCAACTTCGAGACACAGGGTAATAGTTGGTTTAATATCCGGTGGATTAGTGGCGCGATCGCAATTTGTACTCGATGGCATATCATCTGATGAAAAAGCTCGTCCGCGCAGGGCTATGGTTCCTGTTGTTGTAAATTTGAGCGCGTTCCCCAGCAGATTAATCAAGATTTGGCGAAGTTTTGCTTGATCGCCACAGACATAACGCGGGACAGTAGCATCCCACTCGCTGCTCAGATGTAACCCTTTCTCAGGCGCTTTGATGGTGAACATCTCGTTAATAGAACCTAGCAGTCGATGCAGATTAAAACAGCTTTTACTCAGTACCAATTGCCCTGCTTCAATCCTAGACATTTGCAAAACATCGTCGATCAATGTCAGCAGGTGTTCTCCACTACGGGTAATGATCCCTAAATGCTCTTGAAATTCTTCTGGGATATAGGGGCTGCGGTTCATAAGCTGGGTAAATCCCAGAATGGCGTTGAGTGGGGTTCTGAGCTCGTGGCTCATGTTGGCCAGGAACTGGGTTTTGGCACGGTTGGCTATAGCTGCCCTTTCTGCAGCGTGTTCTAGGGCAGCTTGCGAAAATTCTAACACCGCCAGCATGAGGATATGTCTCATTTCGGCTGCAGCTTCTAACTCTGCAATTTGCCACGGATAAGACATTTCCCGCACTGTCTCTTGCCACAGTTCAAAGGATTTGCGGGGACACAGGTGCATTTTTCCAATTTCGTCGATCGACACAGCATCCTGTGGATTACCTGCCCAGTTTATGGTTTGAATTTGTTCCGGTCGGAACCAAAGGATATGGTATGACTTTTGTTTGGCGTAGCAGAGGAAGATTGAGATTGCTAAAACACCGCTAGCTCGCTCTTTGAATTGCTTGGCTTGGGGATACAACTGAGACAAAGAAGCTGTTGCAAACACTCGTTCTTTGTTGTGTTGCAGCAACCATTGCACGAGTTCGTCAACCTCAGCTTCAGATGGTGTTTGACCCACCAATGTCAGACGACCATCGAGCAGAATTGCAGCTCCCTGAGCATGAACTAAATCTAGCAATTGAGAAGCATTTTCGGTCAATACCTGTTCGATAAAATTAGACTCTCGCCGGAATGCCTGCTGAAGTTTATCCTGAATAGTTTTAGCCTGCGATCGGTAAACGTTCAATTCTCGCTCTTGCTGATGCACCAGTTCGATCGAGGCAAATTGTCCTAAAAATTCACAGCTTTTGCGAGTTTCGTAATCTACCAATCGCGGACTGTAATGGTGACAGGCAATTAATCCCCAGAGGCGCCGATCGTCAATTAACGAAATCGTCAGTGTCCCAGCCACTCCCATATTCTGTAAATATTCAATGTGGTAGGGAGATACTCCCCTTAACACACAAGCACTGAGATCCTGGGGTGTATTGGTTAGGGGATGGTTGGTGGGAATTAGGGGGGCAGGGGTGTAATTGATATTGGGAATTTGGCGCACCCAATTGCTGTAAAACAATTTGCGGGCGGGTACGGGAATATCGATCGCCGGGTAATGCAATCCCAGGTAGCTTTCTAGATAGCTTTCTTTCTCTTCAGCAATCACCACCCCATGGTCATCGGCTTCAAAGCGATAAATCATCACGCGATCGAATCCGGTCATGGCTTTTACTTCTCTAGCAATGGTTTGAGCTAAATCAGAAAGACCGAACGCACTGCGAAAGTTGAGGATAACTGTTTGCAGACGCTGATAAAAATCCATTGAATGATTATTTTCAATAGTCAATTGGGGTTCTAGTTCCAGAATTAACTCATCTGGTTGCTGATGCAGTGTGCTTCTAAATGTTTGAATTTGACCGTCTTTTAGAGGTATTTTCAGCTCAAAACTATTATTAATTTTGAGCTTTTCTTGATTGAGATACCTAACAATTTCTTGTACTTGCTCGTGACCAAATAACCATGGCAATGGCTGACCTAGCAATTCGGCGACAGAAATGCCAAAAAACACTTCTACATTGTCACTTACTTGTAAAATATTGAGGCTTTTTTCTTGCAGCAATAAAACTATTCCGTGGGGCTGAATATGACCGGGAGCATAAACTGATTCTTCACTGCATTCCTCTAGATTTGTTAAATCGAAAGGATTAATTGGGGAATTTCTGGGTATTTTATGAGGCATTTTAGAGAGTAATTATCAATAAAAATTAAGGAGTCTTTTGGCAAACCTTACCAACAATTAAATTTAAGTGTTGTTGGCAGATTCCTAATTCCGTAGTCCTAATCAAACGTTTAACTACACAACAGTTTATAAATCCAAGGGAGGAATTACACTTGGGAAATTACCTTGAATTAGATTAAGGATTTTCTCAAATTGATACTGGTTGGCGAGTTCAGTCAGATGAGTACCGAATTGAGCGAGGTCTGATGAAAGTTGAGCTACCAGTTCAACGATCGCAACATCATCCCCACATAAAGCAGCATCTTCCAACTCAACCACCCATTCTTTTGGTAATGTCGCCAGAAGCGTTGGATCGAGGGAATCTGAAACGGAAGAGGCAACAGAACAGAAGTAAGAAGGAAAACAATCTGTTCCGCGTTCCCCTATTTCAGTTTCCTCTTCCTCATATACATACTCTAAACCTAGGTATTCCGCCATCTTAAGAAATAGGGTCTGTTCCCGGAAGGGCTTGCTGATGTAGTCGTTGCAGCCAGCAGCTAAGGCGAGGGCGCGATCGCTCTGGGAAGCCTGGGCCGTAAGTGCAATAATGATACTGTTCTGTCCGTCTTCCATTGCCCGAATTTGCTTCGTAGCCTCGTATCCATCTAACACGGGCATCCGAATGTCCATCCAGGTTAGGTCGGGTTGCCATTGTTGCCAAATCTGCACAGCTTGCTGTCCGTTGGTAGCTTCTTTTACCTCTAATCCTAATTGTGTCAGTAATCTGACCATTAGCAAGCGATTTTCTGCTTGATCGTCAACCACCAAAATGCGATGATCCCCTTGACTGGGAGCCAGCCCAATCACGAGGCGATTATTCTCTTCGGGTGTAACATTAACTCCACTGATGGGGCTGACGGGAAGGGTAAAGGTGAAGCTACTCCCCTCTCCCAGAGTGCTGCTGACAGAAATTTCTCCGCCCATGAGTTCCAACAATTTGCGGCTAATGGTTAGACCTAGCCCAGTACCGCCGGTCAATCGCTTCCCAGCTTGGGCTTGCACAAACGCATCGAAGATGGTGTCGAGTTCGACCGATGCAATCCCTAAACCCGTGTCAGCCACTACAAACTGGAGAATCGGCCGAGTTGTGCTTAATGCCCCTGTACCGTCCGCCTCAATACTAACTTGCAAAGTAATGCTTCCCCGATCGGTAAATTTGATGGCATTACTCAGCAGATTGAGCAAAACCTGGCGCAGTTTTTGAGCATCGACAAGCATAAATTGGGGAACTTCTGGCGCAATCTCGAAACAAAGGTCAAGTCCTTTAGAACTTGCTCGTTCCGCCAACATATTTCGGAGGGAATGCAGCAGCGCAATTAAATCTAATCCGCTGTGTTCAACTGTGCAGTGTCCCGATTCAATTTTCGAGAGATCCAGCACATCGTTAATCAAACTCAAGAGGTGATCGCCACTGCGACGAATTGTTTGCAGGTCTTCTTTTTGGTTGGGAGTTAGGGAGGAGTCATGGGTCATTACCTGAGCAAATCCTAGAATCACGTTGAGGGGAGTGCGTAATTCGTGGCTCATATTGGCTAGGAAGGTACTTTTTGCCAAGTTCGCTGCTTCTGCGGCTTCCATTGCGTGCTGCAGTGCCAGTTCTTTTTGTTTGCGATCGCTGATGTCTTTGTGCGTTCCAATCATCCGTAAAGGCTTACCATCTTCATCGTAGGCAACGACTTTCGCGTAGTTAGCGACCCACTTCCAGTCACCTGACTTGCAACGCACACGGTAGTCAAAGGCATATTTGAGAGAGCTATCTGGCAAGTTACTATTGAGATCCTCAAAAACCCAGAATTTATCATCAGGGTGAATCATCTGTTCCCAGACGTTTACATCCATCACCAACTCACCGGGCTTGTAGCCCAGCATCTCCTGGTAGTAGGAATTAATGTAAACTTCTCCAGTTTCAATTTTCCAATCCCATAGTCCATCTCCAGAGGCTTCTAGTGCCAGCATTAAGCGTTCCTCACTCAGTTGTAAAGCGGTTTCCGCTTGATGTTGTCGCGTCACATCGATCGCCACACCACCTACTAGCATTTGCCCAGGTAAGTCGGGGATGAGAAATTTGTAAACCAGAAACTCACCCAGGGTTCCATCTCGACGGGGCGCAATCTCAATCGTTTCAATTAGCTCATTGGTTTGAGCAACCGTTTGGATATTGTCTAGATATTGTTGGGCGAAGGCGGCGGGGTAAAGTTCAAAAATGGATTTTCCAATCACATCGTCAGTGGGTAACTTAAAGGTATTGAGATAAGTCTGGCTGGCATAGAGCATTACACCATTTTCATCGGTAATCCAGGCAGGGGCTGGGCTGTGATTCATGAAGGCTTGGAAGCGAGTTTCACTCTCTCGCAGTGCCTGTTCTGCTTGTTGGCGTTCCGCTTCGTTGCGTTTGCGATCGCTAATATCCCGGCAGATACAGAAGTTCATCATCTCATCTTGTAATTCCACCCGGTTCCAGCTAATTTCCACGTCATATACAGAACCATCCTTGCGGCGATGTCGCGTTTCAAACAGCGGAATAACCTCCTCTCTCTGGAGCATAAGTTGTAGTTCTTCCCTCGTCCATTCAGCATCCCAATCAAACACACTCAGATTCATGGTTTGTTCTAGCGTGTAGCCCAGCATTTGAGCAAAACTGGGACTAGCTTCGACAACTTTTCCGACCCAATCCATGACAACAACACCGTCCATGGAAGTGTTGAAGAAGGCTTTACTCCGCAGGAGTTCCTGTTCTAGTGCAAGTTCGGCTTTTTTGCGATCGCTAATATCTTTCATGAAGCAGTAATGCCCCAAAAATTGATCCTGTTCGTCGTAAGTTGAAATCATCACCAATTGCTTATAAAAAACAGAACCGTCTTTACGAACCCCTTTGGTTTCCAGTTCAACTCTGCCCTCTTGCACCATCAGCCAATAGGCTGCAACCAGTTTTTCCAACTCATCGGGATATACGGTTTTTTCCCAGCACATCCCGATCATTTCTTCTGGCTGATAGCCTGTCACGTCAGAATATGCTTTATTGACATAGAGGTAACGTCCTTGAGTGTCTATTTTGGAAATCCCCGACAGCGCATTTTTCATCACCTCACTCATTTCTCTAAGCTCTGCTTCTGCGTGTTTGCGATCGGTGATATCTTCTGAAAAACAAATTAGGTACTGGGACTGATGCTGTTCGTCGTAAATGGGAATCTTCACAGTATGCAGCCAACGTTTGCCCAGACTATGACTTTCAATGAGTTCTTCAGGAATATCCTCAGTCTTACCTTTTTCAAAAGCTTCTCTATCCTTTTGATCAAAAAAGATAGCCTGTTCTATTGGAAAAAAATCATAGCCACTTTTGCCGATCGCTTGTTCGGCTGAGATGCCAAATAACAGTTCGCTGGTTTTATTCCAAAACTGAAATCTGCCAAATCGTTTAGGCTCTGCGTCCTTAACAAAAATTGCAATCGGTAGATGATCCAACAGTGCTTGTAAGAAATTGCGAGTTTTTTGGATTTCCAGCTCGACTTTTTTGCGCTTGCTAATATCAATAAACGTAACTACAACTTGTGTGATATGACCGTTTTGATCGAACTCCGGGTAGGCATTAAGTAATACCCAAACACAACTATCAATTTCTTTTTTAATTCCTACAACATAATTTTTGAGGGAACTTCCACTGGATAAAACCTGATTTACCGGATATTCCTCTAGGGGCATAACGCTGCCATCTTCCCGCACAAAATGCCAGGCCGGAGATATCGCAGTTTTTCCCAGCATTTGATCCATTGAAAGCCCTAGTAATTCACAGGCCGTTTCATTACATAATTGGATGCTGGTATCTGTCGCATGAATCACAAAACCCGCATTTAAGTTATCGATCAATTGCCGATATCTGGCTTCGCTTACCTGTAAAGCAACTTCAGCTTGCTTGCGCTCCGTAATGTCGGTGTGAGAGCCAGCCATCCGAATTACGTTACCTGCATCATCCCACAGTGCCTGACCGCGATCCAAAATCCATTTGTAGGAACCATCTTTGCAGCGAACGCGATGTTCTGTGATATAAAAAGGAGTTTTCTTGGCAAAATGGTCTTGAACGGCTTGCATTACCCGTCCCAAATCATCGGGATGTAGCAGATTCGCCCATTTGTCTATAATGTTTTGGATTTCATGGTCTTCATAGTCCAGCATTTCCTTCCAGCGACTAGAAAAGAAGACCTCATTGGTTTGAACATTCCAATCCCAAATGCCGTCATTATTCCCGCGTACAGACAGTTCCCAGCGTTCTTCACTTTCACGTAGTGCTGCTTCTGCTTGTTTGCTGTCAGCAATATTCCGGGCAATCTTTGAGGCTCCAATTATATTTCCTGCTGGGTCTTTAATGGGGGAGACACTCATCGAGACATCGATTAATGTTCCATCTTTCCTCAGCCTCTTTGTATCGTAGTGTTTGATGCGTTGTCCTCGCTGGATTTTGGTGAGAATTTCGTTTTCCTCATCTCGATAGTCTGCGGGAATCAATTTTCTCCCTGATTGCCCTACTATTTCTGCCGCTGTATAACCAAAAATTGTTTCGGCTCCTACATTCCAACTGGTAACTACACCCTCTAAGTCTTTACTGAGAATGGCATCTTCCGAAGATTCAACGATGGCAGCTAGTTGAGCGATCGCAATTTCTGCCTGTTGTCGCTGGTGAATTTCCCATTGCAACTGGCGATTGGCTTTTTTGAATTTATCGACTTTGCAATAACTAACTTGTGCGAGATACATGACCCACATAAGCAGCCCAACTAAAACTAAGCCCCCAATTAATACAAGTCTAGGCCAATAAAACTTGACTCTTTCTACTAAATCTAAATTTGGATAAACATCGATTTTCCAGTCTACACCATAGGCTTTCACTACAACTGTTTTATGATCTGAATTTTGAGAAAAAGACTCTTGACCGTAGAGCCAAGTTGTGCCATCATAGATAGCCACATTGTATCCTGGTGACACTTTTAAAATACTTTCAAATAGAGTCTGAAACTGAACAACTCCGACAATCAACCCATCAAAACGTTCACCTACAAACAAAGGAAAACTTGCTAAAAATCCTTGACCCCCTTGAACAAGTGAAATATTGCGACTTAAGATAGGTTGACGCAAATCACGAGCTACTTGCAAAGTAATTTTGCGACGCAGTTCCCGATTAAAATCTAGGTTTTGCGCTGCCTCATTCCCTGCCAGTGGCGCAACCCATCGCACCTTAAATGATGGATCGACTAATTCGATTGCCTGATAACCGTAGAAATCCTTTACATAACCCTCAGCATCGGCTTCCCAAAGAGCCTTTGGTGTACCGCCATTAGCTTCCCAGCGATTCGCCATTTGCCGAAGTGTCAACACCCGAATTGATAATCCTTCGCTTAGTTGTGACTGAATCGCATTGGCTTCCTGCTGAATTAACTGCTCGATGTGAATTTGTCCGTTGATGGTTAGCTGTTGCCACGTAAATAAAACAGCAAGAGAGGCCACCACACCAAGCAAAAGAGGTAGCAATCGTTTAAGTGGTGTTTGGCCTAAACTTATAATTACTTTGCGTCGAGGGATTACCATAAATTAAGCGATATATGAATAGAAAGGTCTTCAATTTTTTGGGCTATACTTGGGTAATTTAATGATGCAATAAAACTAAGTTTTGAGCCGGAAAACCAGTTAGCGATAAGGCACTCTCTAAACTTTATACCCCCTAAGTTGACTGTTAAATTCCATCGGTAAAGAATGTTCTTCCTGAACCCCTAGCCCTTTAACTAGATTTATAGATGGCGATGAGCAACATCTGTTCAGATTGTAAATAGGTATTGTTTGCCAACATTGGCGACAAAACCAGTAGATTTGATGCTCGCGAACGTGACGCAGCATTTAATTCGAGCAGCAGGGACAGTGTGTCATCAAGACCTCTTTTTTAACTAAAGGGTATTTCACTCTTATTACAAAGTGCTGTAAGCTCGCTTGAAGCAACCATAACAACACCCTAGAGAAAAAAAATAAAGATTTGGTAAAGAATATAAAATCGTTAAGGAAAAGATACAAGTTTAAACATTCCGTAATGAAATTCAGATTGCAGAGAATTTTTATCCCACAATACGCACCTTGGAATGTCCCATCTGGTTTGTTATAATTCTACACTATTCAGATGCAGCTTTTGAGAGCCATTCCTACATAAAATAATTTTCCTGTTCCCTTTTCCTTGATTTTATCGGAGAGTCTAAATGCCGGCCCTACACATTTGGCAGTTTGAACAGGAACCATAGCGGGAGTCAGCGGATTCGCTATGACTGCTGGCCAATGATATTGACAGTTTTAATTAATTGTTGACTATACCAAGATAATAAGTTGTCAAACCAATTCTTGCCCAAAACTTCTTTATGTGTATAACCCGTGACGCGGCAGAAAAAAGGATTGACGTAGCCCCCGAAAATTAATTTTAAACGGTGCTGGTTGAAGTTAGCCGATCGCATAACCCAAAACACCCCAATAGCCCAAAATACAGGCACCCAAATATATTGACAATATTGTTTTTTTGCGTATCATATTAAAAACCTGTACCATATCTATTCGGATGCCGAACGAATGAACTCAATGCCAACCAATAAAAACCTCAAACTCGCAGCATTTACAGCCATATTTTCGATATTATTTCCCGCAGCTTTACCTACACTTGCCTCAGCCCAGACAGCACTGGCAGAAATTCGGCAAACCGGCATTCTCAAAGTTGGTATCAGAAAAGATGCCCCTCCCTTCGGCTACTTAGAAGGTGAAAAATGGCAAGGAGTTTGCATGGAAGGCTTAGAACTTTTCCGAGCTAACTTAGAAAAAAAAATAAATCGCTCCATCCGCTTAGAAAAACTAGAAACTGATCTCAACGAATCAGCAGAAAAAGGGCGCTTTCGCAGCGTAGCCAATATTCTGTTATACCGGAGCAGCCTTTAACTTGCATTTCTTACGGCATGATATTGCCAGCAAGTGACACTGAATGGAAAGAAACAGTCAATAATTATATTCGCAATCAAAGTTCGACGAACCTGTTGTAAAAAGTGCTCGGGCGCAATTCTCCTTTCCTACCGATGAGTGTCGCCGATCAAGATAAATGTATTTGAACCCAAATCGGGCAAGATGCTGGGCGCGCACCAGAAAAATAGGGGTCAGGTGTGGATCTTGTCAGGGCAAGTCTGATCACTGCAACCAGTGGCGTCAATAGGCTCTAAACTGGATTCAGGAAGGCGCGCAGCACAGGTTTAGGAGGGTCATCAGTGACAGAAAAAAATTATCAATCGTCTTCTCTACCCACCTACGCGCGAAAGGAACTGCGGGAATTAGTTCGATCGCAGTTAAGGGCCCTGTTGGAAGAAGGAGACTTTAAAGGAGCAAAAGCCATTTTGCACCCGGTGCAGGAAGCAGACATAGCTGAAGCTATCGAAGGCCTGCCAGAAACCATGCAAGTAATAGCTTTCCGCTTGCTTTCCAAAGACGAAGCGATAGCAGTTTACGAATATCTCGACTCCAGCGTTCAGCAGTCCCTCTGCGAAAAATTCAAGCGCCAAGAAGTCATTGATATTGTAGACAAAATGTCCCCGGACGATCGAGCTAAACTCTTTGACGAACTGCCGGCAATATTAGTCCGTCGCCTGTTGGGTGAATTGAGCCCGACGGAACGCGAAGCTACGGCTCAACTTTTGGGTTACGAAGCCAGTACCGCCGGTCGGATCATGACCCCGGAATATATTTCTCTCAAAGAAAGTTTTACCGTCGCCCAAGCTTTAGACCGAATTCGCTCTTTGGCTAGAACTACCGAAACAATTTATTCTCTTTACGTCACCGACGCCGGACGCAGCTTGACTGGCATTTTATCCCTGCGGGATTTAGTCACTTCCCCCCTCGACAAAACTGTCGGCGAAATTATGACCCGCGACGTAGTTTCTGTTCAAACAGGAACGGATCAAGAAGAAGTAGCTAGGCTGATCCAGCGTTACGATTTTTTAGCTGTGCCCGTTGTAGACCGCGAACAGCGGCTGGTCGGCATCATTACAGTTGACGATGCGATCGACATTTTAGAACAAGAAGCAGCCAAAGATATTTATACCTTGGGTGGCGTCCAGTCCGGCGGCGACAATTATTTTCAGACCGATTTAATCACTGTTGCCCGGAAAAGGGTGGTGTGGCTGTTTGTTCTGCTTTTAACTAATACTGTCACCGGCGCAATTATTAGAGCTCAAGAAGATATTTTGAACCAAGTAGTTGCCCTAGCAGCCTTTATTCCCCTGCTGACTGGCACTGGAGGCAATGTCGGAGCTCAGTCCTCAACTGTTGTAATTCGCGGTTTGAACACTGATGAAATTACAGCAATGGGCCCGTTTCAAGTAATTGTTCGCGAGGGGATGGCGGGAGCGCTGCTAGGAGCTATATTGGGGACTGTAGCGACGGGCTGGGCTTATACTCTGCAAGGGAGTTTAGCAGTGGCACTCGCGGTGGGAGTGAGTTTGTTTGCGATCGCAATTTTAGCTTCTATTGCCGGTTCAGCTCTGCCGTTTCTATTTCGTTCTTTGGGTTTAGACCCCGCTTTAATGTCTGCTCCCTTTATTACCACCGCAGTTGATGTCCTCGGGGTCTTGATTTATTTCACTTTAGCTAGACTAATTTTGCAGCTTTAATATATTTAATTAGATGGCTGTGAATAAAAAACTTAATCTGTTTTTGACCACTGCTAAATTCGGGGTCTACGTGCGATTACATACCGGATATCTGCCGTCGCGCGTACTTTATTTTTATCCGCATACTTGCACCAGTTGAAAAAAAGAATGCCACTATAGACCCGTGATCTAAACTCCGAGCTTCCTCAGTCATTCCACATCTAAAATCTAAAATCTAAAATCTAAAATGGTATTAGCCTATGTCATCATCCAATTCACCCACCAAAATCCAAAATCCCAAGTCGAGCAATTGGTTAGAAACTGCTGAAGTGGTTTTTATTGCTGCCTCAGCAGTGGGATTGGCTGCTAGTTTGGTTTGGGGGCAGAGCGTTTATGCTCAAGTGCCTGTAGTGATTTCGTTGGTGTTGAATTTTGTGAACCGGCAGAAGCTGCACAAGCAAGTTAAAACAAGTGCGGTGGCCACGTTCGATCGCGTAAATCAACAAGCAGCTACTACCGATCGCGCGATCGAGGAATTGCAACTTGCTGTAAATGCTTTAGACGAAGCTCTTTCTCAAACATCTCGCGAAAATCTCAATGTTGCGCCTGGAGAAAACGTACACTCTCTAATTTCAGCAATTGAGAACCTGCGCCAGCGACTAATAATTTTAGAAAAAACTATTAAAATGATTCAAAGCGAGATCGAACTCACCAGCCGCCAATTCAAACAGCGACCCGAGTTGCAACAAGTCGAAACTTTGACAACAATAATTCTGGACTTGCAGCAGTTTATCAACGAACTGCCACAGTGGGGCAGTTTGCAGCAGCGGCAGCTAACAGAACTTCAGCAAAAAGTAGACACTGCTTTGGCTGAGCTCTCAGAAGAAATTGCTGTGATTCCCAACCGCGTGCAAGAGGCGCTAGCTAGTCGCGGTGGGGAAATTAACCCACAGTTTGGTTCGGGTTTGAATGTCGCTCAAAAGAATGGTTATCGACCTAAAACCCAGAATGAGAAAATTCGCCAGAAATATCCCAGAGCTTATGTCAAGTGGAGTCAGGATGAAGACGAAAATTTGAAGAAAGAATATGCTAGCGGTCAACAAATTGACGAATTAGCTCAGAGATTTCAGCGACAGCCTAGTGCGATTCGTTCGCGATTACAAAAATTAGGGTTAATCGAATAATGGTAATTGGTAATTGGTAATTTGTAACCACAGAAAACAGACAACAGTCAACTGACAACTGACAAATAACAAAGCGATCGCCCTTTTTTTTCAAAAGAGCGATCGCTTTGTGTCTGTATTCAGTACCGGCTGCCAACAGCGGGCCACTAACATTACATCTCAAGGCTTTTTAGCCTTGGTCTACCTCATTTTAGAAATCTTGGGGTAACAAAGAACTTAAACGCTCCAACAAAGGATCGGAATTCCGAGGAGGAGCAACCTCAGCGTCAGACACTACATTATCATCCGCCACAGACTCAGACTCAATGGGGTCAGGCTCTACTACTTTTGAAACTGGGGCAAAAGAAACTTGAGCAAACTTACTGTTAACACTCCCCTGCAATTGATCCAACTGCGCGCTGAGTTGAGTCAGGTGATGTTCCAGTCCCTCCAAACGGCTTAATTCCTCTGCCGAAACATTGTGCTCAAACTCAGCAAATTTGACCACAAGTTCAGCAATACGCTGTTCCAACCGCTGAAAGCTCTGTGTAGAGCTAGCAGACTCAGATACAGACAAAAACTGCCACAAAGCTTGCTTGCAGAGATTGCTGAAAGTCTGATACTTCGTGAAAGCCAACTCTTTTTCAATAGCGGCCAGCAAAGTTTGATCCGCAGCATCTTCCGTAAACGCCACCGAGAAATTCGCCTTATTTTTTGCCCACAGTGCCATAGGGTTCAAGCCTTAATGCGTTACTTAATCGTGGCTAGCTGAGCCTCAGCATAAATAAACTGTCCCAAAGCATTAGCTTTCCGGGAAGGCTGAGCCAAGTGAGCCTTAAGATTGGCGTCTTTAAGCAAAGGTTGCAACACCTCCCAGAAAAACTCGCCGCCCCCGCCAGTCAGAACCACATCCGTCACACGTTCCGGCAGCCACTGCACCAAACGTTCGGACAGTTCGTTAGCAAAAGCCTCTCGCAAATCCTTAATAATCGGATCTAAATTAGTCGGCTTAGTCGCTCCTCTCGGACGGTAGAAACGCTGGCCTTCCGGTTTATTCACCGCTTCCAGTAAAGACAGAGATTGAGGGTCTGCTCCCGGAATCTTTGAGGCAACTTGTTCGTAGAACTTGTTCATGGCGAAGGAATCGCTCTTAGAAGCTGCCCGGGCGAACCGGAAACGATCGACCATTAACAAATCGGTAGTTTGGTGTCCGATATCAACAACCGCCACCGACAGTTCCGGCAACTCCGGCGTAAACTCCTTGTTATCTTGAGCCTCGCACCAAATCAGGCTGCCGAACCCTTCCGGCATCACCCAAACGTGACTGATATTAATATCCACACGCTCGCCCCGGTACACCACAACGTGGGGAGAGCGCAGTTGGCTGATAATCTCTTCCTTTTCCTTCTCAAACTGATCCTGCGAATAAAACGGCAAACCCAGCACAACTGCTATTTCACCCTTCATCTGGAAATATCCAGCACAGGAAAAGACCTTAACCAAAGCATCTACTACTTTCGACTGGTCAGCGCCACCGAGATTAGCGCCAAAATCTGCCGCCAATTGACCTATAGCGTAACCCTTGCCCTGGTACTCCAGCCACATATCCAACAGAGGGTCTGTTGCTTTGGACTCAAAGCTGCCACCCCGCACCTTTTCCACGGGCATAGTAGCCACGTTGGCAGGGATGAAAACAACGCTACTCGGGTTGCGACTCACGCAAGCTTTAGTTGCCGTCCGACCCAAATCAGCACTAATAATCGATTTGTTAGAAGCGACTTTAGTCTGCTGGGTCAGCATAGCCGAATTAGGAACAAGCTGTCTAGTTGTCATTGAAATGTGTTACCTCACTGAGCCTCACCATTATCATGCCTTATCCCTTGACACTGCCACGCTTAAAGACAGTGGGTGAAAGCGACGATTCTTCTAACTCTACCTAGATCGGTATCGAAATCAGCACCAAACATTATATTCGGGACGATCGCCCTTACCGTAACTAACCTAACTTTTTCTGGAGCCATAGTCCTCAAAGCTCTGTTGCCTGAGAGTGCATTGTTAAGTTAAATTTAGTTAAGATTCTGAGTGTAAACTTTTGTCGCACTTCTCCGACACCGCGATCTTACCCGATCTGTCCCCAATTCAAGGCATCCGCATTTATGAAAATTTCTTGGCGAACTATACTACTTTGGACTTTACCCGCCTTAGTCATCGGCTTTTTCTTGTGGCAGGGGGCCTTTGCCCCATCCCCCGCTGAAATGAGCAAGAACACCGCCAGCACCCGCCTGAGCTACGGTCGATTCTTAGATTACTTAAACGCCGGTCGAGTGACCAGCGTTGACCTTTACGACGGAGGTCGGACGGCTATTGTCCTAGCAGTCGATCCCGAACTGGACAATCACGAGCAGCGGTGGCGGGTAGACTTGCCCTCAAATGCCCCGGAACTGGTTTCTAGGCTCAGAGACTCCAAAATCAGCTTTGACACTCACCCACTACGCAACGACGGCGCTGTCTGGGGACTTTTAGGCAATCTAGTATTTCCCCTCTTGTTAGTAGGAGGCCTGTTTTTCCTCTTCCGCCGCGGTGGCAACGTTCCCGGCGGCCCGGGCCAAGCCATGAATTTTGGCAAATCCAAAGCTCGCTTTCAAATGGAAGCTAAAACAGGCGTACTGTTCGACGACGTAGCAGGCGTTGAGGAAGCCAAAGAAGAACTACAAGAAGTAGTGACATTCCTCAAAAAACCCGAACGCTTCACCGCAGTCGGGGCGAAGATTCCCAAAGGCGTGCTGCTAGTTGGCCCTCCCGGAACAGGTAAAACCCTGCTGGCAAAAGCCATCGCAGGCGAAGCCGGCGTGCCTTTCTTCAGCATCTCCGGTTCGGAATTTGTGGAAATGTTCGTCGGTGTCGGCGCTTCCCGCGTTCGCGACTTGTTCAAGAAAGCTAAAGAAAATGCTCCTTGCATCATCTTTATCGATGAAATCGATGCAGTCGGTCGCCAGCGTGGCGCCGGTATCGGTGGCGGTAACGACGAACGGGAACAAACCCTGAACCAGTTGCTGACCGAAATGGACGGTTTTGAGGGCAATACTGGCATTATCATCATTGCTGCCACGAACCGCCCCGACGTGCTTGACTCAGCGTTGCTGCGTCCGGGACGTTTTGACCGCCAAGTTAGCGTAGATACGCCGGATATTAAAGGCCGCTTGGAAATTTTGGAAGTTCACGCGCGCAACAAGAAGCTGTCTGCAGAGATTTCTTTGGACGCCATCGCCCGCCGCACTCCTGGTTTTACGGGCGCTGATTTGGCTAACTTGCTCAACGAAGCTGCTATTTTAACCGCCCGCCGCCGCAAAGAAGCGATTACGATGCTCGAAGTTGACGATGCAGTCGATCGCGTGGTAGCAGGTATGGAAGGCACTCCTTTGGTGGACAGCAAGAGCAAGCGCTTGATTGCTTACCACGAAATCGGCCACGCGATCGTCGGTACAATCATTCAAGCCCACGATCCAGTTCAAAAAGTTACCTTAGTTCCTCGCGGACAGGCCCGCGGCTTGACTTGGTTCATGCCCAGCGAAGACCAAGGTTTGATTTCTCGATCGCAAATTTTAGCCCGGATTAGCGGTGCTTTGGGTGGCCGCGCAGCCGAAGAAGTAGTTTTCGGAGATGCCGAAGTAACCACCGGTGCCGGCAACGACTTGCAGCAAGTCAGCGGTATGGCGCGCCAAATGGTTACTCGCTATGGGATGTCTACCTTGGGCCCGATCGCCCTAGAAGCTCAACAAAGCGAAATTTTCCTCGGCCGCGACTACACAGCGCGATCGGAATATTCCGAAGAAATAGCCTCTCGGATTGACGGACAAGTTCGATCGATTGTCGATCACTGCTACGACGACGCGCGCCGAATTATTCGCGAAAATCGCACCGTGATCGATCGCTTAGTCGATTTGTTGATCGAAAAAGAAACCATCGACGGCGAAGAGTTGCGCCTAATCGTCTCTGAATACACTTTTGTTCCTGAAAAAGAACAATACGTTCCTCAGCTTTAAGACTGGTTTAAAGATTAGGGACACGGCAATGCCGTGTCTTTAAAAAGTAGGGACGCAGCACTATTTCCACGTCCCTACTTTTTTATTATTAAACAGTCAATAATATTAAACCGCCCCTAAACGCCAATTAACGCAGATGAATACTACATTTGCCCTAAATACTAAGCATCCGCCATTTTTTTAAATAGCAGCTTTTATTTTTGTTTGTGTCAATACTTTGAGCGCCCGCGCCGAAAAATTAAGATGTTTTGTAGATATTTGCCTCGACCCTAGCAGCGTTGAATTAAGTAAATCCGATATTCCCGGTGCTCCCTCTTATCCAGTCAGAATTATTTTAGGAACTCAACAGTTTAGTAACGAGAAATTGTTGGCGCAAATGGAAGTTAACTGCCAGCAGCGACAGTTGAGAACGGTCAGAGTTAGCGAAGATGGCGAAAATTGGTCGAATTTCGATCCGAGATGGACTTTAGTCGATCGCAACTCATCTTTGTCTGGGCTGGTTGACTATACTTGTAAATTGGCGATCGCAGAACAAGAGAATAAATAAGTAGACCCAGAAAAAAAAACAGAGCACCTATATCTTCAACCCTGGGCTTGCGGGTGCAAGTTTGAGAGCGCTTGAAACCGCCGAGTGTTAATATTACACTCAATCTAAAATCTAAAATCTAAAATCTAAAATCGGATGACAAACCCCACCGAATATCGGCAAAGACGCGAACAATTAATGGCAAAAATTGGCAGCGGGACGGCGATATTTCGCAGCGCGCCCGCTGCCGTCATGCACAACGATGTAGAATATGCCTATCGGCAAGATAGCGATTTTTTCTACTTAACCGGTTTCAACGAAGCTGCGGCGGTAGCAGTGCTCGCGCCACACCATGAAGAACACAAATTTGTTTTGTTTGTGCAGCCAAAAGACTTGGAAAAAGAAACTTGGCACGGTTATCGCGCCGGAGTAGAAGGCGCTAAGGAATTGTACGGCGCGGATGAAGCTTTCCCCATCGCCGAACTTGCGGAAAAATTGCCGAAATATTTAGAAAAGGCCGATCGCATATACTATCACTTCGGGCGCGATCGAACTTTCGACCAAACAGTCCTCAATCACTGGCAGCGCTTGATGGCAACCTACCCAAAACGCGGCACAGGCCCGACAGCAATCGAAGATTCCAACATCATTTTACACCCGATGCGACTGGTGAAAAGTGAAACAGAATTAGCATTAATGCGAAAAGCGGCTAATATCTCAGTTGCAGCGCACAACCGCGCTCAAGAATTCGCCAAACCGGGCAGATACGAATATGAAATTCAAGCTGAAATAGAACATACTTTTGGCTTAAATGGCTGCACTCCGGCTTACCCTTCAATTGTTGCATCAGGTTACAATTCCTGCGTCCTCCACTACATCGAAAACAACCGCCAAATGCAGGAAAACGATTTGCTGCTAATAGATGCCGGTTGTGCTTGCGGGTACTATAACGCCGATATTACTCGCACCTTTCCTGTTACCGGCAAATTTACAGCAGAACAACAGATAATTTATGACTTAGTTTTGCAAGCACAATTGCAGGCAATTAGTCAAGTATATCCCGGAAATCCTTACAGCAAAATTCACGAAACAGCGGTTCGCGTTTTGGTGGAAGGTTTAATGGATTTAAAACTTTTGGTGGGGGACATTGAAGAGATAATTAAAGAAGAGAAATACAAGCCCTTCTATATGCACCGCACCGGTCATTGGCTGGGATTGGACGTGCACGATGTCGGCGTTTATCAGTACGGCGAAAATCCGCAAGTTTTGCAGGCAGGACAAGTGCTGACGGTGGAACCGGGGATTTATATTTCTCCTTATATTAAACCGGTTGAAGGACAGCCGGAGGTTCCTGAAAAATGGCGCGGTATTGGTGTGAGAATTGAAGATGATGTTTTGGTGACATTGGAAAGTCATGAAGTCTTGACGGCGGGAGTTCCTAAATAAAGGTAGAAGGCTTTGGGCACAAGTCAAGAAAGATTCACTACTTAAGTTGGCAGTAAAGGCTTGAGCTTTGTTAGTATTAACTTGAAAAAGCTCAAGTCCGCAACTGGCAAACCTAGAGCAATTATGTGTATTGATCCTACGAAGATCGATCGACCTCTTGAAACCTGCGAAGCATTAGTAGCAGAGCAAAAAGCAAAAATTTGGCAACTTGAAGAGGATTTGCAGCAGCAGAGAGAATTGTGCCAGAAATTAGAAGCACAACTCAAAGCAGTCGAGAATGCCGACTCTTCGGCTTGGGCAACTGAATCGGATATCACCGAGGACGATCGCATTCAGTTAATCGCATCTCTGGAAAAAAGCCAGGAAATGTACCGAACTCTTATCAAACATTATCCCAATGGCTCGGTGTTTTTGTTCGATCGCGATTTGCGCTATACTCTGGTTGACGGCCAAGGTTTGGCAGTAGTTGGTTTGTCCAAAGAACTGTTGGAAGGCAAAACATTGTGGGAAATATCCCCACCTGAAGATTTGCCCCTTTTTGAGACTACATATCGCGCTGCTTTGGCAGGAAAAGAGAATACTTTTGAATATAAATACGGCGCTCGCATTTATTCAACAACAATTGCTCCAGTCAAAAACGACCGGGAAGAAATTTTTGCAGGAATGGTCGTTACTCAAGATATTACCGACAAAAAACAGGCAGAAATAGCGCTGGAAGAAATAAAAAATCAGCTAGAAATTAAATATCAAAAGCGCACTGAAGACTTGAAAAAAGCCAACAATCAATTGCGGGAAGAA
The DNA here is from genome assembly GCF_036701035.1 of Microcoleus sp. Pol7_B2. Taxonomy (NCBI): domain Bacteria; kingdom Bacillati; phylum Cyanobacteriota; class Cyanophyceae; order Oscillatoriales; family Microcoleaceae; genus Microcoleus; species Microcoleus sp. Pol7_B2. Next base: position 98,702 of record NZ_JAUBQB010000011.1, read on the forward strand.
ATTCTCTCTCGCTGGCGCGCCGAAAAAGCTCTGCGGGAAAGCCAGGAACAGCTAGAATTGTTTTTCTCTCAATCTTTAGATGGCTTTTTCTTTTTGATGCTGGACGAACCAGTGCATTGGGACGATACAGTTGACAAAGAAAAAGTCTTGGATTACGTATTTGCTAACGGGCGGGTAACGAAGGCAAACGATGCTTTGATAGCGCAATACGGAGGTACTAGGGAAGAGTTTATTGGTCGGACGCTTTACTCTTTTTTGTCGCACAACTTGACTGGTAGCAGAGAGATAATCAAGCAATTTTTTGATGCTGGCAGAATTCACATCGAAAATGAGAATCGCAAGTTTGACGGGGTTCCAGTTTGGATGGAAGGCGACTATATTTGCATTTACGATTCCCGCGGCAGAATCGCGGGCTATTTTGGCGTGCAGCGCGATATTAGCGATCGCAAACAAGCAGAAGCCACCCTCAGAGATAGCGAAGAACGCTTTCGGGCAACCGTCGAACAAGCGGCAGTCGGCATTACCCACCCCGACCAAACAGGCCGCTATTTGCGAGTCAATCAAAAATTCTGCGAGATAGTGGGATATAGTGCGAGCGAACTGCTGTCGCGAACTTGGATGGACGTTACTTACCCAGAAGATATAGATGCAGATTTAGAACAAAATAAGAAATTATTTGCCGGGGAAATTGACAGTTTTAAAATGGAAAAACGCTTGCTGCACAAAGACGGCACTGTAGTTTGGGTAAATATTACAGTATCGCTTATCCAAGAACCGCTGAGCGGGGCAATTTACAATGTAGTAGTGACAGAAGATATTGGCGATCGCAAAAAAACAGAAGCAGCACTAAAAGAAAGCGAAGAAAGGTTCCGACAGCTAGCAGAAAATATTGAAAGCGTGTTTTGGATGGTAAACGTTCAACCCCAGGAAATTATTTATATCAGTCCGGCTTACGAAAAAATTTGGGGCAGAAGCAGCGCTGATTTATATGCTTACGGGCGCTTTTTTGCAGATTCCCTCCATCCAGAAGATCGCGAGCGCGTTATTGCTAATTTAACTAGGCAAATTCAGTCTGAAGACGAGATAGAATATCGAATTGTCAGGCCGGACGGCAAAACCCGCTGGATTCGCGATCGGGCTTTTCCGATTAAAAATCAATCTGGTAAAGTCTACCGCATCGTGGGCATTGCAGTAGATATTAGCGCAGGCAAACAGGCAGAAAAAACCATCCGCGAAAGTGAAGAACGCTTCCGCCAGTTAGCAGAAAATATCCAAGATTCCGTCTGGCTAATGTCTGCGGAATTCACCGATTTATTGTATCTAAGTCCAGCTTACGAACAAATCTGGGGGCGCAGTCGCGAAGAATTGTATGCCGAGCCCTTAAAAATGATGGAGTGGGTGCATCCAGAAGATAAACACCTGTTGGAAGAGGCAATGGGGCGAGTGTTGCAGGGCGAGTCCACCAATACCGAATATCGGATTTTTCTGCCAGACGGCACAATTCGCTGGGTGTGCGATCGAGCTTTTCCCATTTACGACGAATCGGGCCAAATTTACCGCATCGCGGGTATTGGCGAAGATATCAGCGATCGCAAATTGACCGAGGCCCGCATCCAAGCAGCACTCCGCGAAAAAGAAGTATTGATCAAAGAGATTCACCACCGAGTCAAAAATAATATGCAGGTAATTTCCAGCTTGCTGCAACTTCAAGCTCAATACATTGAAGACGAATCCACGCTAGCTTTATTTGAAGAAAGCCAGACCCGCATCCATTCAATGGCTCTGATTCACGAGCAACTCTATCAATCCGAACATCTCGATCGCATCGACCTTCCCCCCTACGTCGAAAACTTGGTTGCTAATTTGTATCAATCTTTTGGTTGCGGCAACACTGCCATCCAATTCAATCTCAATCTTGACCCAATTTATTTAAACATAGAAACAGCAATTCCTTGCGGTTTAATTATTAACGAACTGGTTTCTAATTCCCTAAAATATGCTTTTAGCCAAAGTTTGACAGGTGAAATTAACATTAAATTTAATGAATTAAGTTCTCAGCAACTCCAATTAATTATTCAAGATAATGGTAGCGGATTCCCGGCGGGTTTCGACGTAGACAATACTGAAACATTAGGATTGCGATTAGTGAGAATGTTGTCTTGCCAATTAGAGGCGAGTATTGCCATTGACAGTCAGTGTGGAACCTGCTACACTCTAATTTTTAAAGAGTTAAATTATCGGCGACGCATTTAAGGAAAAATGAACCCTATAAAAATTTTGGTTGTCGAAGACGAAGTTATTGTAGCGCAAGACATAGCAAGCCGATTAAAAAAACTGGGATATGCAGTAACAGCTACAGTTTCTTCAGGAGAAGAAGCAATTCAAAAAGCTCTAGAAAACCCGCCCGATTTAGTGTTGATGGACATCGTGCTTAAAGGTGAGATGGACGGGGTAACAGCGGCCGAAAAAATCCGAACTAATAGGAATGTGCCGACCATATTTTTAACAGCTTATGCCGACGATCAAACGCTGCAAAGAGCGAAACTTACAGACCCATTCGGTTATATTATCAAACCATTTCAACAAAATGATTTGCGGGTGGCGATCGAGATTGCCCTGCACAGACACGAAATCGAAACCAAGATGCGAGAATCTCTCAAAGCCGCGGAAGCAGTTAGAGAGTCGGTGGAAGAAAAATCGCACCGCCAAAACCAATATATTTCAATGGCCGCTCACGAATTGCGGAACCCGCTCAACGCGATTTTAATTTCTGCGGAACTTCTGGATCTCGATCGAACTCGCAGCAGTGACGAATCTCAAGTTAGAACCCTGCGCTTAGTGCACTCAGCTACCCAGAAGATGAACCAGCTAATCGACGATATGCTGTTCATGGGTCGAGCAGAAGCAGGCCAACTCAAATGCAATCCATTACCGATAAATTTAGTCGAATTTTGTCAAGACTTGCTAGCTCAATTGCAGTTAGGAAATGAAGCCAAGCACAAACTAACATTAATCTGTTCAGATGTTACCAGTGCAATATTAGATCAACAATTACTGCACGGCATTATTTCTAACTTAATCGTCAACGCCATCAAATATTCTCCCAACGGCGGGCAAGTCACCTTGGAATTGGAATGCCGTCAAGCAGGCGAGGGAGACACAGAACCTATTTTCTGCTTGTCTCCTCAGTGTTTATTTCTCAATTCCCAATTTACAAAAATTAACTCCCCCTTACTAATTATGCGTATCCGAGACGAAGGTATGGGTATCCCAGAAACTGAAGTAGGGAAAATATTTGAAATGTTTTACCGCTGCAAGAATACGGGAAAGATTAAAGGTAATGGTTTGGGATTAACAATTGTTAAAAAAGCTGTGGAATTGCAAGGAGGGGCGATCGTCTGCGAAAGCAAAATGGGCGTGGGTACAACCTTCACAGTCGCCCTTCCTTACGTAGCACTTTCCTGTAAGACTCAACGAGAAAAAACTTAAATACCACTACAAACACTAATCAAAGTGTTGCAAAATCCACTCCACAGCCGCCGCTAAATTTGCTGCAATAAAATCAGGTTTAGTATGGTGCTGATACTCTCCACTCAACACACTTTCTCCGTAACCAGTCTGCACCAAAATACCAGTACAGCCGGCATTGTGAGCCATATCTACATCAGTCGCTTTATCCCCGACCATAAAACTATTTCGCAAATCTAAATCCTGTTCCCAAGCGGCCGCTACCAACATCCCTGTATTCGGTTTTCGCCATGTTGTATACCGCGTAAATTCTGGGTTGGTTCCGCCTTCGGCTGCGCTTAAATAAGGACAGTAATAAAGAGCATCTAACTTGGCTCCTGCTTCATTTTCTAATAACTCACACAGGCGTTGGTGCAAAGCTTCTACGTGGCTAACCGGATAATAACCCCTCGCCGGGCCCGATTGATTGGAAACCAAACAGCAAAATATTTGTTTGTCATTTAAACGCCGTACAGCTTCGGCGACTCCGGGGATTAAATGCAAATCTTCTACTTGGTGGATGTAGCCCGCTTCGATATTGAGAACGCCATCTCTGTCAAGAAATACTGCTCGTTTCATTGTTGTATTGTTGCTTGAAAATTGGGTTTAGGGTGAGGATGCGGCAGTGCTCGTTGGTGTTAACTTAAGCCTAAAAACCTTTGTATCTATCGTTTATAGTCGAGTCTAGATCCCCCTAAATCCCCCTTAAGAAGGGGGACTTTAAGTGTTCCAGTCCTCCTCTTTTTGCGCTTGGGACTTTGACTCCTCTTGTCCCCCCCTTATTAAGGGGGGTTAGGGGGGATCGGGAAGACTGGACAAGGAAGACTATTGGCTGGCACAGCGAAAATCTAGGTACGATCGTCATTCTAAAATAGATTGTTTTCCCAGCCATTCGCGGAAACTATTATGATACAAACTATAGCAAATTTCTTCTCCAATTTCTTGTTTATTTAAGAACTCGATCCAATTGTCTAACGCTTTTTCAACATCGTATTCATCCTGATCAATGATATTGGCGATCGCACTTACAGATAAACTTGCTGTTGATTGTACCAAAACATTCAGCACAGACAACTCGATCGCCGATAAGCCATCACCTGTCATCCGCAGCCAGTGGTTTTGATAATACGCTGCTAAACCGGGAGGAAGTTCAGAGGGAAGTGAGGACTCTCCCAGATTAGCATCGGGGTGTGAATTCTCGCCGATCGCCCTTAGCATCTGACTCAGATACATGAAATTGTTTTCGCTGACAGTAGCGAGTTGTTGGCAGAATTCGGGTTGAGTTAAATCCGGTGCGGTTGATAGGTATTGCTGAATGTAGTTAAGGACATCTTCCCGATTTTGGGCGGGATAATCTCTTAAATCGAGAGTTTGAGAGGGGGTTTCAATTAACAAACCGGATTTCTCTCTCAAAAACGGGCGGCGGGCGAGGATAAAATAAGTACGATCGCCCAAATATCTCGGCAGATAAAACAGATTTGTGCTGGGAGGCTGACTCGTGCGGGCGATCGCGTCTACAGAATCAATGACTATTATCAACTTTTGGCGATCGGCTAATTTATCGCTAATTTGCTGAAGCAACAAAGACAGAAACCAACTCCCATCATGGGATTCGAGATTTTGAATTTGAGATTTGAGCTTGAGGATTTCCGATGTTTCCCCATTGGCGGCAAGGTATTTGTCAATCAGTTGAGTGCAGACTGAAGCGAGAAAATCTTCAGCTCGATTTCTGCCCTCAACTCCAGCATTGTAATAGATACTGCGAGGATGGGCGGTGACATATTGGGCGAGGATGGAACTTTTGCCGCAGCCGGGAGTGCCAACTATTGTGAAATAACCGCGGCTGTGGGAGTTTAGAAAGTGGGAAATGGCAGAAAAAACAAACTTGCGCCCTGCAAAATTCTCGGTTTTTTCTCGCAGGAGCTGCTGAAATTCTATTGGGTAAGCAGTGGTAGAGATGGGAGTTGAAAGAGGTGAGGAATTCATGTTAGTGCCTCCACCCCTTCTAGGCGCAGGAAATATACGCGGCCGGATTCTTCGCCTGCGACAATTGTGACTCCATCGGGGGCAATGGCGCATGCGATCGCACTTTCACCCGTGAAACTGGCAATGACATTTCCACTCGATAAATCCCAAACTTTGATGGTGTTGTCCCAAGAACCAGAAATTGCCCGCTTGCCGTCGGGGGTGATGGCTACTGCTTTTATCGACTTGCTGTGACCTTTGAGAGTAAACTCTTGCTTTCCTGTGGTTAAATCCCAGACTTTGATGGTGTTGTCCGATGAACCAGAAATTGCCCGCACCCCATCAGCAGTGACGGTGACTGCATATACTGAGTCGCTGTGACCTTGCAGAGTAAATAGTTCGTTTCGAGCTGTTAAATCCCAGACTTTGATGGTGTTGTCCGATGAACCAGAAATTGCCCATTTCCCATCAGCAGTCACGGCTACTGCATTTACCGATTTGCTGTGACCAGTGAGAGTAAATAGTTCCTCTCCAGTTGTTAAGTTCCAGACTTTAAGGGAGTTGTCTACTGAACCAGAAATCGCCTGGTTTCCATCAGCCGTGACGGCAACTGCATTTACCGCTTTGCTGTGACCTTGGAGAGTAAACAGTTCATCTACTGTTGTTAAATCCCAGACCTTTATGGTTTTGTCCCACGAACTAGAAATTGCCCGTTTCCCATCAGCAGTGAGGGTGACTGCATTTACCGCTTTGCTGTGACCTTGGAGAGTAAACAGTTCATCTCCAGTTGTTAAATCCCAAACTTTGACGGTGTTGTCCCATGAACCAGAAATTGCCCGTTTCCCATCAGCCGTGACCGCTACTGCTTTTACCCAATTGCTGTGACTTTCAGGTGTAAACTGTTCCTTTCCAGTTGTTAAATCCCAAACTTTGACGGTGTTGTCCCATGAACCAGAAATCGCCCGTTTCCCATCCGCAGTGACGACAACTGCATTTACCGAATTGCTGTGGCTTTCAAGTGTAAACTGTTCCTTTCCAGTTGTTACATCCCAGACTTTGACGGTATTGTCCCATGAACCAGAAATCGCGCGCTTGCCATCCGCAGTGACCGCTACTGCTTTTACCAATTCACTGTGACCAGTGAGAGTAAACTGTTCCTTTCGAGTTGTTAAATCCCAGACTTTGAGGGTGTTGTCCGATGAACCGGAAAGCGCCCTATTGCCATAACTGCTGAGGGCTAGTGCATATACTGAGTTGCTGTGACCTTTGAGAGTAAATTCTTCCTTCCCCGTTATTAAATCCCAGACTTTGACGGTGTGGTCGCACGAACCAGAAATCGCCCGTTTCCCATCAGCAGTGACGGCTACTGCATTTACTGAGTTCCTGTGACCAGTGAGAGTAAACAGTTCCTTTCGAGTTGTTAAATCCCAGACTTTGACGGTGTTGTCATTTGAACCAGAAATCGCCCACTTGCCATCGGGGGCGACGGCTACTGCATTTACTGAGTTTCTGTGACCAACGAGAGTAAATTCTTGCTTTCCAGTTGTTAAATCCCAGACTTTGACGGTGTTGTCATTTGAACCAGAAATCGTCCACTTGCCATCCTCCGTGACGGCTAGTGCATATACTGAACTACTGTGACCAGTGAGAGTAAATTCTTCCTTTCCAGTTGTTAAATCCCAGACTTTGAGGGTGTTGTCCGATGAACCCGAAATCGCCCGCTTGCCATCGGGGGTGACAGCGACTGCATTTACCGAGTTGCTGTGACCTTCGAGGGTGCGTAGTAGTCCCCTGCGAGGGGGAGTTAAACAGGGTGTCAAAGGACGCAACCAAGGTGTTGCTTTCCACTGCTTTGCTACCTCCAGCATTGCCTGAATTTCGGGCATTTCAAAGTACAGTAAGCGCCCTAACAATTGCTCCGCCAGTCTTGTCTGAGCTCGCTCCAAAATATCGGCTGACATCCACAGTACCCTTTGAATCAAGTCCAGGGCTTTCGCTTTTTCTGGGTTGTACTCTGGGTGACTTAATTTTTCTGAATTGTCAACCAAATTAAAATTATCTATCAGTGCCTGCACTCCAAACTCAGGAGGCTGAATCTTTGCCATCAGAAAGTTAATATCAGGACGCAACCAAGGTGCTACTTTCCAGTGCTTTGCTACCTCCAGCATTGCCTGAATAGCTGGTCCTTCAAAGTACAGTAATGGTTCTAACAATTGCCCGACCCGTTGGGTTTTATCTCCCTCCAAAGTATCGGCTGACATCCACAGTGCCTCTTGAATCAAGTTCAGGGCTTTCGCTGTTTCTGGGTTGTACTCGGGGTGAGTTACTGCTTCTAAATCTTCAACCAAATTGAAATCATCAATCAGTGCCTGCACCCCAAACTCGGGATGCTGAATCTTTGCCATCAGGAAGTTAAAATCTGTCAGTTTTTGATAATACTTTTCTAAATTCCCTGACTTGACATAATTTGGCAGTAAGCTGCCCAGATAAGCACGTTGATAGGAAAGTGGTTTGGCTGCTAACTTGTCAGTAAATTCTCCCATCTCACGCCATCCCCTTTTCTAAATACTTAGTAATCCCTTCTAGTCGCAGGAAATATACGCGGCCGGATTCGTCGCCTGCCACAATTGTGACTCCATCGGGTGCAATAGCGCAACTGGCGATCGAACTTTCACCCGTGAAACTGGCAATGACATTTCCCCTCGACAAATCCCAGACTTTGAGGGTGCTATCCCACGAACCAGAAATTGCCCGCTTCCCATCAGCAGTCGCGGCTACTGCTTTTACCAAATCGCTGTGACCTGTGAGAGTAAACTCTTCCTTTCGAGTAGTTAGATCCCATACTTTGATAGTGTTGTCATCTGAACCAGAAATTGCCCGCTTGCCATCAGCGGTGACGGCGACTGCTGTTACGAATTGGCCGTGAGCTTCGAGAGTAAACAGTTTCTTTCCTATTGTTAAATCCCAGACTTTGATTGTCTTGTCATATGAACCAGAAATTGCCCGCTTGCCATCAGCGGTGACGGCGACTGCTTTTATCCAGCCGCCGTGACCTTTTAAAGTAAACAGTTCCTTTCGAGTTGTTAAATCCCAGACTTTGAGGGTGTTGTCCGATGAACCAGAAATTGCCCGCTTGCCATCGGGAGTGATGGCGACTGCATTGATTGAGTTGGTATGACCTTTGAGAGTAAACTGTTCCTCTCCAGTTGTTAAATCCCAGACTTTGAGGGTGGTGTCTCTTGAACCAGAAATTGCCCGCTTGCCATCAGCAGTGACGGCTACTGCATGGACTAAGTAACTGTGACCTGTGAGAGTAAAGAGTTCCTTTCGAGTTGTGAAATCCCAGACTTTGAGGGTTGTATCATCTGAACCAGAAATTGCTAGCTTGCCATCATCAGTGACAGCAACTGAATTGACAGAGCCGCTGTGGCTATTGAAAGTAAACTGTTCATTTCCAGTTGTTAAATCCCAGACTTTTAGAAGTCTATCATATGCACCAGGAATCGCCCAGTTGCCATCATCAGTGACAGCAACTGCATTGATCGAGCCGCTGTGGCTATTGAAAGTAAACTGTTCATTTCCAGTTGTTAAATCCCAGACTTTGAGGGTTCTATCATATGCACCAGAAATCGCCCGCTTGCCATCATCAGTGACAGCAACTGAATTGACCGAGCCGCTGTGGCTATTGAAAGTAAACTGTTCATTTCCAGTTGTTAAATCCCAGACTTTAAGGGTGTATTCATATGAAGCAGAAATTGCCTGTTTGCCGTTAGTAGTGACAGCGACTGCATTTACCTGTCTGTGACCATTGAGAGTAAACAGTTCATTTCCAGTTGCTAAATCCCAGACTTTGATGGTGTTGTCCCACGAACCAGAAATCGCCCGCTTGCTATCAGCAGTGATTGCTACTGCATTTACCGAATCGCTATGACCATTGAGAGTAAACAGTTCCTTTCGAGTTGTTAAATCCCAGACTTTGAGGGTGTTGTCCCACGAACCAGAAACCGCCCGTTTGCCGTCGGGGGTGACTGCCACTCCATGTACCGAGTTGCTGTGACCATTGAGAGTAAACAGTTCATCTCCAGTGGTTAAATCCCAGACTTTGATGGTGTTGTCATCTGAACCAGAAATCGCCCGCTTGCCGTCGGGGGTGACGGCTACTGCATTTACCGAATCGCTATGACCATTGAGAGTAAACAGTTCATTTCGAGTTGTTAAATCCCAGACTTTAAGGGTGTTGTCATCTGAACCAGAAATCGCCCGCTTGCCGTCGGGGGTGACGGCTACTGCATATACCTGTCTGTGACCCTTGAGAGTAAACAGTTCCTTTCCAGTGGTTAAATCCCAGACTTTGAGGGTTTGGTCTCTTGAACCAGAAATCGCCCGCTTGCCGTCGGGGGTGACGGCTACGGCTTTTACCGACTTGCTGTGACCTTTAAGGGTGCGTAGCAATCCTCTGCAAGAGGGAGTTAAACAAGGTGTCAAAGGACGCAACCAAGGTGCTGCTTTCCACTGCTTTGCTACTTCCAGCATTGCCTGAATCTTGGGCATTTCAAAGTACAGTAAGCGCCCTAACAATTGCTGGGCCAGTTTGGTCTTATCTGCATCCAAAATATCGGCCGACATCCACAGTACCCTTTGAATCAAGTTCAAGGCTTTTGCTGTTTCTGAGTTGTATTCTAGGTTAGTGACTGCTTCAAAAGCGTCAACCAAATCGAAATCATCAATCAGTGCCTGCACCCCAAATTCAGGATGCTGAATCTTTGCCATCAGAAAGTCAAAATCTGTCAGTTTTTGATAATACTTTTCTAAATTACCTGACTTAACATAATTTGGCAGTAAGCTGCCCAGATAAGCACGTTGATAGGAAAGTGGTTTGGCCGCTAACTTGTCAGCAAATTCTCCCATCTCACGCCATCCCCTTTTCTAAATACTCAGCAATCCGTTGATTTACTTCCAGAAAAATTCTTCGATTTGAATCCATCTCCCGTTTAGCTTTCAGAAAGTCAAGGAAACTAGCATGATAAATGGTATAGCAGATTTCTCCTTCTACATTCTGCTTTTTCAAATACTCAACCCACTCATCTTCTAAAACCTTTCCCACATCGCATTGATCCACCTTGGCAATTCCAGCAATCATGTCGCAGGGAATGGGCGTGGCAATTTCTAGCAAAATATACAAGACAATCTCCATCAATTGCCCAGGCTTAGCATCTATCCCCATTCGCACCCAATGGTTTTGATAATATTCTTGCAGCCCATCGGGCAATTGCCTTAAACTCAAGTCATTGTAATCACCCTTAGCAATTGCCGGCAAAACATACCGCAAATACATAAAGTTATTTTCGCTTTTATTTGCCACTTCCTCGACAAAAGTTGTATCGGGAACCTTGCGGGTTTGAATCCAGTTTTTCAGACCATATTTATAGTCAGAATCGGTATTTATAACAAAGCGAATATATTCTTTTATATCCTCCTGATTGAAGTTAACATACTTTTCGTCTCTTAAATCTAACTCTTTTTCTGGAACATCTACTAACAGCCGCTTTTTATCGAGGCTATAGGGTCGCCTAGTCATCAGAAAATATACATGATTGGGCAGATTTTTTGGTAAATGTAAAAGATTTCCTCCCGGTTCTTGTTCGACTTCATCCAGTGCATCAATTGCAATTATCAAACGTTCGCCCAAAGTGAGTTGTCCCGCCACCTGGGCCAGTAAAGTTGGTAAATCGGCGTTTTCTGAATTTAACAATTGATAGCGGTCAATTAATTGCCGCCGAAGGCTCTTCAGAAACAATTCTGGTCGGTTGCGGCGTTCGACGAGAATATTGAAATAGCAGGGAGATTCATGTTCCCAGACGTATTTGGCAACGATCGAGCTTTTTCCCATTCCCGCATCCCCGACGAGCGTAAAATAACCGTGAGGATTGTCGGTGATAAATTGCTCAAAAGTCTCAAAAACAAATTGGCGACCGCAAAACCTCCGAATTTTTTCTTCTATTAACGATCTAAATTCTTCAGGGTAGGGGGCAACTACTGGGTCTGGTTTTGGATAATACTTCTGTTTTAATTTTCTAAACAATAAATCCAATTTTCCGGCACCTTTTTGGTCAATAAGTTGAGGAAAACTATCTCCAAATTTCTTATAAATCTCTCGCAACCGCTGTTTTACAGTAGCTTCTGATATGCTAAATTTTACTGAAAGCTCTACCTGATTGCGCGGTGCTCTTTCAGGAGAGAAGAGTGCTGCTAATAATGTTTCTGTGTGTTCCATCGATAATCCATGTGTCCCACATTCGCTTCTAAGGAATTCTTGCCAATCCATCTAGGTTAACCCCTAATTTAACTTTATTACAACTTACACGTCATGCACTTAAATCATCCTGAGCCTTGCCAAGGAGCTCTTAGACGGCTGGGATGCTTGCCAGTCCTGAGCCTTGCGAAGGATAGGGACTCTGCATGACAGTAGTTTAATTATACCTTGACTATACTTTGATTATACCGACCTCTAATAGACCTAACTTTATACCTCTGGTCAACTTCAGTCAATTAAAGTGATGCGATGATTTGATCAGAAGCACAAAAGCAATTTTTGATAAACATTGGAGGTCACTAGAAATGAATCTTAACTTATTCGGCAACTCACACCCGGACGAAGATAATAGCAAAATGGATGAAATCCCATCACTTGGGATAGGTATAAAAATTATTAGCCAAATTGCCGATGAGCTTAGTTATACCCACACTTCTGACCATCGAAACTGTCTGTTAATTGTAAAATATTTTCAGCCTGTACTACCTCACCCTAGCAATCAAGCTGATTGTTTTAAGCGAGCGACCGATACTTTAAACATTTTCAACTGGCTGAAAGAGCAAAAAACTAGCCCATCCGATCGAAGTTCTAACCAGCCACTGCAAAAGATTAGCCTTCAACTCAATAGTGATATTGCCACTGTCACTCAAGTTTTATGGTGGGTCGAACAGTTAGAGAATCTACCACTTCCCGAAGAAGTTTTGCAGCTTTGTAAACTTGCGACTGTCGAGGGGTTTATCAATGCTATTCACCACCACAAAAATATGCCATCAAACACTCCGATCGATCTTGCGATCGCAGTTTTTAACGAACGCATAGAAATTCAAATTTGGGATTGGGGAAAGCCTCTTAATTTCCCAGGTAAAGTTAAAAGTGACCAATCGCCAGCAAAAGATTCGTTAGGTTTAAAAGAGCTGGAATTTATGTTTTAGCAAAGATGGCTATATCTCCAAATCATCCTTTAATTAGTTCTGCATGGCTAGGATTGATAGGTTTTAATCTCCTGCCCGATTTACCATAAAAATTATGGCAGATCGCAAATTAAAACTCACCTTGTCTGCCCTTCATTCTCCCTTTTTGCTTCAGTAGGATATCTGTAAAAACCAAAAAGCTCACTATTTAGCAGAGAAAACCGTTATGAACTTTAACTTAGAAAATTCCCACCGTGACGAAGATTTTAGCGAAATCGATGAAATAGGAAAAATAGGTATAAAACTTATTGGCAAAATTGCCGATGAGCTAAGTTATACCCGCACATCTGAGGGGCGAAACTGTCTGTTAATTGTAAAATATTTTCAGCCAGCTTTAGTACCACCACAACCTAGCACTCAAACTACTTTTTTTAAGCGTGCGATCGACCTTTTACACAGCTTTAACTGGCTTCAAGAGCAACGAAATCCCCAATCCGAGCCAAGTTATAACCAGCCATTCCAGAAAATTAAAATTAAACTCAATAGCGAGCTCCAGGCGGTTACTCAAGTTTTATGCTGGGTCGAGCAGTTAGAGCTTCTACCCATTCCCGAAACAGTTTTGCAGCTTTGTAAGCTTGCTGCGATCGAGGGTTTTGCCCATGCGGTTCGCCACGCCCACACAAATCGGTCATTGGAAACTCCGAAAATAGAACTAGCGATCGCAGTCTTTAACGAACGCCTAGAGATCGAAATATGGGATTGGGGCAAGCCTTTTGACCTCAAGACCAAGCTGAAAGAAGAATTGCCCGAAAAAACTCTGTTTAGTTGGAACGACCTGGCCTTTACTCTTCACTAAAGCTGTTCTGAAATTGCTAAGTAAGTGGTTACAAATAAATATTAGATGGTCGGGCGGGGGTTACGGTTACAGGTTCGAGCCGCCTTCTGCCACTGCAATGGCAATTTGCCAATTTATCTAGGCGACGGAGGACACGGCAATGCCGTTTCCCTACCCCAAAATAATCATCGCCCTTGATGAGAAATACAACCATCGCCCGATTTATTGTAAGGACACGGCACTGCCGTGTCCTAGGCTATGGAGGAAACGGCAATGCCGTTTCCCTACCCCAAAATAATCGATCGCCCTTGATGAGAAATGCAACCATCACCTGATTAATTGTAGGGACACGGCACTGCCGTTTCCTAGGAAATGGAGGACACGGCAGTGCCGTTTCCCTACCCCTCATCGATCGCCCTTGATGAGAAATGCAACGATCACCCGATTAATTGTAGGGACACGGCACTGCCGTGTCCTGGCTTAGATATCCTAGTTTTTAGCCGCCCCAAACCTTCTTCAAAACATCTTGAGGAGAGATGTCCGCCATTTTGCCAGTAGGAGATTTAATGCCCAAAAATCGATCGCTCTTTGGCAGCAATTTTGCAGGTTCAGTCGGGCCGAACAAAGCTATTGTATAAGTTTGTACCGCCACAGCTAAGTGCATCGGCGCACTGTCAGTACATATCATCAAATTAGCAGCAGCAATGGTGGCGGCCAACTTGCCCACATCATCCGGCGAGATAACTTTTACATTCGGACATAACTCGACTAACTTTGTCACGAAGTCTGCATCTTCGGGGCCTTTCACAACAACAACGGGCAAATTAGGCTGCCGCTGCTGACAGTCTTGGATAATTTGCTTCCAGTTGTCTGTAGGGTAAATTTTGTCAATACCTTTAGACACAGCTAATTGACTGGAACCGCCGTGAATCAAAATGTAGCCGCTTTCTTTGATTCCCAACCGCTGCTGTTCGGCTTCCGCCCACTGAATGTCCTGTTTTGGTACATTAATTGCGATCGCCGGACAAGGATTTTTAATGTTAAATCCTTGCAGCAAATCGTGGTACATTGAAGCGGCGTACTGTTCAGTTTTCAGCGGTACAGCAGCAGTGAGAAATCGAGCGCCGTTGGTTCCAGAATAGCCAACTCTCTGCGGAATGCCGGTCAGCCACAGCAGCAGCCCTACAGTCCACCGCTGGCCTAGGGAAATCACTGCTTCGTATTCGCGATCGCGAATTACGCCCAGTAAATTGCCCAAATCGGCCATAGCGTTGCGGTCTTTGAAATTGTACGTCAAGACTTCTTTGACCGACTTGCAGACTCGGTAAGCACCCTTTGCCCTCGGTTCCACGATGACATCAATTTGCGCGTCGGGATAAGACTGCTTGAGGTCATCAAGAGTGGGGAAAAATAAAATTTGGTCGCCAATCCCGCCAGGGACAAGTGCTAGTATTCGCATCATAAACGATCGGGCTATTATTGATCGAGGTAGCTCTCAGAGATCGGCTCTCAACTATCAGCTTATAGTATTTCTAGACCTTAAAAGCTACTGGCTGACAGCTAAACAACTGACTCAAAAGTACAGGACGCTCTTATTATATATATCTAGTTGGGTTAAAAACGGTTAGTAAATGCACTTATTAATTCCTGCAGCGGGTTCGGGGCGACGGATGGGGAGTCAGCGGAACAAACTGCTGCTGACTTTGCTGGGGAAACCTTTGCTGAGTTGGACTTTGGCTGCTGCTGAAGCTTCGCAGCACATTAGCTGGATTGGCATCATGGGCCAGCCAGACGATTTTCCTGATTTTAAAGCAATTCTGAGCGATTTATCTTTGGTTAAGCCCGTGGAACTGATTAAAGGAGGCGCCACCAGGCAAGAGTCAGTTTACAACGGTTTGCAGGCTTTGCCTCCGTCGGGCGATCGAGTGTTGATTCACGACGGGGCGAGGTGTTTGGCAACTGCTGAATTGTTCGATCGATCTGCCGAGGCCCTCTTGACCTGTCCGGGCTTGATTGTCGCCGTCCCGGTCAAGGATACGATTAAGGTCGTAGATGAGCGTCGGATCGTGCGAGACACCCCAGACAGAAGCAATTTGTGGGCAGCCCAGACTCCCCAAGGATTTGAAGTGAAATTGTTAAAGCAGTGTCACCAAGAAGGGCGACAGAAAGGTTGGGAAGTTACAGACGATGCGGCTTTGTTTGAAAAATGCGGTTTACCAGTGCAAATTGTGGAGGGAGAAGAGACGAATTTGAAAGTCACAACACCGGTTGATTTAGCACTAGCTGAATTTATTTTGCGGCAGAGATACGGGGAATAGTTTTAAATTGTGTAAGGGGAAATTGGGAATTGGCTATGGGAATTGGTAAGCTAACTAAGTCCTCATAAAAACTCAGAATACCCAGATACCCGACTTTTTAAAGAAGTTGGGTATCTAATAACCCTCGCCTTTTAGATTTAATTAAATTGACCT
This sequence comes from Microcoleus sp. Pol7_B2, assembly GCF_036701035.1. Classification (NCBI taxonomy): domain Bacteria; kingdom Bacillati; phylum Cyanobacteriota; class Cyanophyceae; order Oscillatoriales; family Microcoleaceae; genus Microcoleus; species Microcoleus sp. Pol7_B2. The sequence continues at coordinate 114,704 of NZ_JAUBQB010000011.1, forward strand.
ACTTAGTAAGGGCTGGCTGTTGGTCGGACAATAATTTCGCTAACATCAACATCGTCAGGTTGTTCGATCGCAAATACAATCGATCGCGCGATCGCAGCAGCAGGAATAGCTACTTTGCGGAATTCTTGCATTCCCGATCTTGCAGTTTCATCAGTGATGCTCTCGGCTAACTCAGACTCCGTTACTCCAGGAGAAATCACCGTCACCCGAATGTCGCCCCCAACTTCTTGTCTCAAGCCTTCTGAGATGGCTCTAACGGCGAATTTAGTAGCACAGTAAACAGCAGCAGTGGGATAAACCGCGTGTCCGCCGATCGAGGAAAGATTAATAATCTGACCAGATTTTTGTGTTTTCATGACAGGAAGTGCCGCCGCGATGCCGTACAAAACACTTTTGATATTGACATCAATCATGCGATCCCATTCCTCAACTTTCAGTTGTTCGAGTGCGGATAGGGGCATGATGCCAGCATTGTTAATCAGGACATCTACGCGATCGAACTTACTTTGGGCAAATTGAACCAGATCCTCCATTTGACTGCGTTGCGTCACATCCAGCGCCTGGTATTCGACTGTTCCACCCTCCGCACGAATGTCCTTGGCGATCGCTTCTAGGCGATCGGTGCGACGTGCGCCTAAAACAACTTTTGCGCCGTTTTTGGACAGCAACTTAGCGGTGGCTTCACCGATTCCACTACTGGCCCCAGTGATAACAACAACTTTGTTTTCTACGTTCAACATGGTTATTTTCCCTTTTCTTAAAGTTGATTTCAATTAAATAAACTGACCGCCAGAGACTTCGATTCTCTGTGCATTCACCCATCTGTTTTCTTCGGATAGCAAAGAGGCGATCGCACCGCCGATATCATCAGGAAGACCGACGCGACCTAGGGCGGTTTGCGAAGCGATAAAGTTGTTAATCTCAGGATTGTCACGCACCGCACCGCCATTAAAATCCGTTTCAATCGCGCCGGGGGCCACCACATTTACGGCAATCTGTCTTTGTCCCAGTTCTTTCGCCATGTATCGGGTCAAAACTTCGATCGCTCCCTTCATGCTTGCATAAGCTGCATAGCCCGGTAGAGCAAAACGGGCAAGTCCCGACGAAATATTGACAATCCGTCCTCCATCATTTATCAAAGGCAGAAGTTTCTGCGTGAGGAAGAAAACGCCTTTTACATGAATATTCATCAAGCGATCGAAATCATCTTCGGTGGTATCAGCAAAAGACGCATGAACCCCAATACCAGCATTATTCACGAGGAAATCAAAATGCTCTGTCTGCCATTTATCTTGAAGTGACTGCTTGACTTGTTCCACAAAACCGTCAAAGGTTTTCGTGTTTGAAGTATCCAGTTGCAGTGCAACCGCTTGAGCTCCGATATCGGCGATCGCAGATACGACATTTTTTGCATCCTCATCGCTGTTGTGATAAGTCACGATGACATCTACTCCTTTTCTGGCAAGGGTCAAAGCGGTATTTTTGCCAAGTCCTCGGCTCGCCCCTGTTACCAATGCGATTTTCGTATTGTCTTTGGTCATTACCTTATCCTTTTATTGGTTTATTGGGATGTGTTCATCCTATGACTAAAAGCAAGGGTGTTGAATACACAGACCTCGCAATTTATTGCCTAATCCTCCAAAGCCATATTTTCTGAATGGCTCAAGATGCTCTATGATCAGCAAAAGGAAATGGTTAAATCAATCAAAAAACTAGCAGGGCAATTGAAATGCTCAACCAACTAATAAACCAAGATGCGATCGCTAATCAATGTAAAGAATTGGCGGCATTAGTAACTCGGCACACTGAAGGCAAGGGTAACGGTTTGCATAAAACAGCTATAGATAAGCTGGAATTGACGCGAGAATCTTCAGTTTCCGCAGCACTACATGGTGTTTATGAACCTCTTCTCGCCATCATCGTTCAGGGTCAAAAAGAAGCGTTGCTGGGTGAGGAAACCTATCGTTATGGCGAGGCTCAATATCTTGTGATCTCCGTTGATTTACCTATTAACGGATTTGTTGTAGAGGCTACCCCAGACAAGCCGTATTTAGGATTCAAGCTGAATCTAGATCCACGCCAACTCTGTGACATTATTACTGCCCAAACCAACCCAAGTGCAAATAAGAAAGAAAACTCTGTTAGAGGTTTGTTCGTCAGCACCGCCGATGCACCGTTGCTCGATTGCGCCCTCAGACTGACAAGACTTTTGGATACACCGCAGGATATCCCTATCCTGGCACCGATGATTATCGGCGAAATCTATTATCGTCTTTTAATAGGCGAACAAGGCGAAGCTGTCCGCCAAATCGCAACATCTGGCAGCAATATGCAGCGCATCGCTGAGGTGCTCAAACTGATTAAAACTGATTTTGTAAAACCGATGCGTGTTGAGGATTTGGCAGGACAAGCCAAGATGTCTCCTTCATCTTTTCATCACCATTTTAAGGAAGTGACATCGATGAGTCCACTTCAATATCAAAAGCAATTAAGACTATTAGAAGCACGTCGCCTGATGCTTGCCGAAAACGCCGATGCCACAAATGCTGCGTATCAGGTGGGTTATGAAAGCCCCTCACAGTTCAGCCGCGAATATTCTCGGATGTTCGGTGCGCCGCCGATCCGGGATATTGAGCGTTTGCGTACTGCTTGAGCGTAACTGTTTCGACTATATTGGTTTTGTTCCATTAACACAAATGGAGGATAAAAGCAATGGAATATTGCGGTAAATGGCGGAGCGCGGAGATGGAATTGTGGGATAGTGATTACTTGGACATGGAAGTTGAAGCGTATATCGAGATTGAACCTACGGTTTCAGGAGAATTTCAATTCGGTTTAGTATCAGGTCAAATTGACGGCGAAGTCGTAAAAGATGGAAAGGATCGGCGATTGGAGTTTACCTGGGACGGTAATGACGAATGCGATCCTGCCTCCGGTAGCGGTTGGCTCAAATTAAAGGATAAAAACTCGGTAGATGGTCGAGTCAAATTCCACCAAGGCGATAGTTCTAGTCTTGTGGCTAAGCGCATGAAGTAGGCAATCAGCGATCGCACTATTTTATGCGATTTTTTTAAACTGCAGATGAACGCAGATGAACGCAGATACAATCTCATCCGCGTTCATCTGTGTTCATCTGCTGATATCTGCGGTAACAAAATCTCAATCTAACCAATAACCAATAACAACTGACTTAGGTTTCTCATGAAGGGTTAATCGGAAAATCACCCTCACTATCAACCTCTGCGGCACTTTTAACTAAATCTAAGAACGCAAACACGGCCGGAATCAACAACCCATCCCTCAAAACAGACACCCCAATTACCCTTTCAAAATCCGCAGGCAAACTGCAAACTTTCACCGAAGACGGTATCGGTTCTGCGGCCAAACGGGGCAGAATTGCTGTACCCAAACCTTGCATCACCATACTGACAATAGTTGAATCTTCGCTGAGTTCGTAAGCAATATTTAAGGGAAACCCCGAAGTTGTCAAATATTTTCGCAGCGGTATCGAACAAGGATTTTCCGCCGGCTGCAAAATCAACGGATAAGCTGCTAATTCTTCCCAGGTAATCTTAGCACTTGACAATTTGGCAGTTGGCGGCAGCAACACAACATATTTATCCCGCAAAATTTCTCTAGTTTCAAATTCATCGGAAATGGGAAGAGAGACAAAGCCGATGTCTGCTTTGCCCGATCGCAAAGCCTCTTCCACAGCTTGGGTATAATAAACTTCGGTAATGCTAACTGTAATTTTGGGAAAGCAACTGCGAAATTTAGCAATAATACCCGGTAGGATATGAGTTGCGACACTCCGAAAAGTAACTATCCGTACCTGACCTCCCTGCAAACCTTTTTCTAAATCCGCTTCTTTGACCATCATTTCTAAGGCGCAGGCTATTTGACGCCCGTGACTCACTACCCTTTCCCCGACTGGCGTCAGTTGAGCACCGTGTCGCCCCCGGTGGAACAATTGCACTCCCAATTCTGTTTCTAAAGAGGCTATGGCGTGGCTGACGGCGGATTGGGACAGTTCCAATTGCAAAGCCGCCTCGCTAAAGTTTTCACAGTCTGCTACAGCTATCAAAGCTTGAATCTGAGAGAGTTTCATCCGCCGCGTATTGATTTCGTTCATAGCGCTTGTGCCAGTAGTGTCTAAATTGTCACAGGGGCTTCGATATATCGATTTTATTCATACAACCTATGCAAGCAATGCTTTGATTGTCAATTGCCCCAGAGTTAAGGTTAATTTATCAGGTAACAGATAGACTTTGACAGGACTTGCACGGCAACAATATTGTGCTGTAATTGCGATGAAATTATTGCAGTGAAAAGCTTTTTTTTGTATTTTTTTAGTGCAATTTTTGTAGGAGTTTTAACTTTAAGGTGTTGGCTATGTCTACTTACAAAAATCGGATACAACCCCGAATAATGAGGTTATTTTTGAGTGCCGATCGAGCTAAACAATCCGAAAAACCGAAAGGGCAATCTCTCTTTTCAGCTATAAATCAAATTGGGCAGTTTTTGCTCTCCCTCATTTCTGGTGAGGACGAACTGAGAATTTGGCAGGCTTGCGATCGCTATGGTAACACTTGGTGGCACGGTTGCGATCGGGCGACGGGTCGTTCTACTTGCGTGGCGACGGATGATGAAATGCGCGCTTGGATCGATCGGCGTTATTGCCAATAGTAGTGTGTGGGTTGCGTGGAAATGAAGTGACATACAGTCCTCGATTAGCAATTACCAATTAGCAATTACCAATTACTCAGTAGGAGATGCTATGCTTCAAATATCTTCCGAATGTGCAGCGCCAGATCGCATTGTTCTGATGGAAAACGAGGTATACAGATTGCCTCAAACTCATCGAGAAATCCAAGTTTTGTCAGGAATTGCTTGGATCACGCTTGACCAACAGGACATCATATTGCAAAGCTCTGAAAAAGCATCGCTTCCACCCAGCAAAAACTTTGCTGTCATATCCGCTCTCAACAATATGCCGCTGATTATGGCAGTCTGGCAAGACAAAAACCCAGTCTGAACCTAGAGATTGAGAAAAAATTCGGCAGGAACACCCCAAAAAGCTCTATCTTAATAGTTATCACTTAGCTATTGGAGGACTCGATCGGTGTACTGCCGCTCTTATCACTTCAGCTATCTCGCAGCTATAAGTATTGTCTTATCGCCCGCACTCAGCTTGCTGGCAATTTCAGACGCCCGGGCTTATGGCCCAATTATAAATGCTAGGCGCGCCCAAGCGAGCGCTCAGGCTCAGGCAACTGACCCCAAAACGCAAGCAGACGCACTCTTTGAAACAGGAGTAAAACAGCACCGCGAGGGTTTGTTTCAAGAAGCTATCCAGACTTTTGAGCAAGTTTTGGCAATTCGCAAGCAACTAGACGACAAAGCGGGAATCGGAGAAACCCTCAACAATATGGGGGAAGTTTATGGCGAAATGGGTTTGAGGCCCAAAGCTTTGGAAGTTTTGGGGCAAGCTTTAGTCATTCACCGAGAAATCAGCCAAGGGCGTCGTATCGCGCGCACTCTCAATCTCATCGGTTTCGTCAACCGGATTGGAGACAATTTTTCCGAAGCGATGAAACTGCACCAAGAAGCTTTGGAACTTGCCAAAAGTGCCAACGACCAAATTGAAATTGGAGAATCCCTCCACAACATCGCGGCCGTTTACGCAGAACAGGTCAATTACGCCAAGGCGATCGAATTTTACCAGCAAGCGCGCACGATTCGCACTATTGAGGGCGATCGCCGCGATTTAGGTCGTACCCTCAATAACATGGGCGGCGTCTACTACAACATCGGCGACTTTAATAGAGCCATGGAATTTTACCACCAAGCTTTAGCAATTCGTCGGGAAATCGGAGACAGGGCTGGCGTCGGTCGCCTCCTCAACAACATGGCACTTACCTCTCGCAAACTCGGCAAAGATACTCAAGCGCTGATCTATTTTCAGCAAGCAATACCGATGTTAGAAGCAATCGGCGACAAGACAAGTATCGGACGCTTGCTCAACAACATGGGCGCAATTCATGAAAGTCTCGGTCAATCTGCTAAAGCTCTCGAATCCTACGAGGGAGCTTTAAAAATTGCTCGTGAGGGCGGTGACAAAGCCGGAGAAACTACGGCGATGGAGGGAATTAAGCGATTGTCTTCCGGTCAGCTTGTACCGCAATAATGACAGTTAAGCGGTTCGGCGTCTCGGATGAAAATTGGAAGCGATCGACTTTGGCGACGAGGGTGCATCTCACTGTTGCAAATATATGAAAAAGGGCGAAAATGAAAAAGCTAGTAAAACTGTGAAAAAAGATGAGGGAAAAAAATGACACCCGAAGACCAAAAG